>JAYTOA010000046.1:0-6349 GCA_043748015.1 Flavobacteriales bacterium | reverse complement strand
TGTGTTCTCATCAACCATCGCCGTAAATTCATAAACACCATCCATGTCGACATCTGTCATCATCGATGTTGCGGGATTCCATCCCTGGAAATCACCGGTGATGTGAACACCATTTGGTGATACCGTTTCATTCTGCATGTTCGCAAAAAACGTGACATTCACTTGTATAGGTTCAACAATTATTTCACAATTGGTGCAAGAAGAAAAACAAACTGTATCTGCACTCATGTCAACTGTACCTATTGCAAGTGATCTATTGAAACCACCATTGTTATCATCCACACCGCATGTATTAGGAACTGATTCCTGTTGAGGCCAATCATTGCCATTGATGAATTTGTATTGAACTGTTGAATTTGAAGTGACAGAAGTCGAAAATTCGTAAATACCGTCCATATCCGCGTCGGTCATCATCGACGACGCAGGATTCCATCCTTGAAACTCACCGGCAATATGAACTCCATTCGGCGAAACAATTTGATCTTGCATATTCACGTAAAACGTTGCTGTCACATTAAGATTGGCACTCCATTGCGCCAAACCACTCGCAGATCCATTACCGATGTAATACCATGGACCGGTACCGGTGAGAAAAGTGCCTGCTATCCAAAGACCTGCAGTGTTCGCTACGCTTTCTCTACCCTGTCCGGATCCGCCATATTGCACAAAATCAACCATGTTAGCTGCTGACGAGAAAGAGCCTGAAGGCAGAAACAATCCCAAATCACTGGATGTAGGATTGAAACCATTTGTAGATGTCCATGTGAAATGAACTTCCTCATTGGGTGAAAGATTGAAGTCGCCACTGATTATTGATATTGTTCCCTGCGAGAGATTCGCATATTCAAACAACGCACACAATCTAAATGTGCTAATGTCTAATTGTGTCGCTCCAAAATTTTTGATTTTGATCTGATCATTTGAAGGACTAACAAAAGTGAACTTTACTTGTGCTTCAATAGAATTTGAAATAAAAAAGAACGCAATCAGTATTAGTAATAATTTTTTCATAGATAGTTATAAAGTAAAATTTTAATCGGCGCAGCGAATTTAAGCATTCATCTTACAGGGAGTTGTAGGTTTACCCTCAACTGAATGTAATTTTCGCCGCCGTTCTTCGTCTAAGTTTCATGGTCGGATTTTTGAACTGTGCCAGACGACTTATAAATTGTAAAAGAGAATACTTGAGTAGCCCATTTAAAATATTCACCACCTGGGTGATTGTAATGCTCTTCAATTTTGCAGATGCACAAGTTGACTCATTGCAAAACCTCATTACTGTCAAAGGCATAATGCGCGACGAATTCGATCAACCTATTTCAAACGTAATCATCATCAACAAGCAATCTCGCACAGGCTATTTTGGAAAAGTAGATGGAACATTTTCTATCACATGCGACAGAACAGACACCCTTGCCATCACTTCATTGGGATATCACACGCGCAATATCACATTTGCCGACTCACTTGTGGGACAAACATTCAACGTAAGACTCTATCTCGAAACGCGCACCTATCGTTTGGCCAGTGTAGAAGTGTTTGCGCAACGAGATCTTGAGCGAATACAGGATGACATAAAAAGATTGGGTTACAATGAAAGAGATTATACCTTGAGCGGCATCAATGCGGTGGCAAGTCCCATTACTTTTCTTTATCAGCAATTCAGTAAAAAGGAACGCTCGAAGCATGAAGCTGCGGCGCTGTGGAATGAGGATCGCAAGCGTGACCTTCTCAAAGAACTGTTTCAACATTATGTCGATTATGAAATCATCATCCTCGACAATGATCAGTTCGATGATTTCATCACTTATTTAAATGTCTCTGATGAATTCATGAAGAACAGCACGCAATATGATTTTCTGGTCTACGTCAAAGACAGATTCAAAGATTACAAAGTGCAATTACGTCAGAAGAAGATTTTGCGTGACGCTGATTTTGACTACGATAAAGACTAAACTTTTACGGATATTTATTTATCCCTATCCCCGCTTTTCAGCGCATTCACAAACTTACTCCACGCTGCCGGATCGAGAAGATTACCGCCACTTTTGAAACCGCTGGTGTAGCGCGCTATCAGAGTCTCTGAAGCCTGGCTGTATGCCTCTGCTGAAAGATCCTGAAGTCCATCGTAACTGGCTGCGGCTGCAACATTTCTGTCGAACTTATAATATCTGTCGCCGGGTAAATCCAATGCCAGCACTTGCGTCCTTAATTTATAAGGCGAAGGATAAGGCATCACATTCACTGTAGGAAGAAGTAATTCATCTTCATCCATCCATTGAACTATTGATATATGCGGTTGAGAAGTATCAATTGGAACAATGTAAAATGATTTCTTCAATCCGATAGAAACGAAATGCAGCGTATCACCCGCAACAACGGGCATAGTAAAATATCCGTTGTAGTCTGAATATGTTCCTCGGTGATCAATGCTGCGATAAATGGTCGCATATGGAACAGGTAAAAGTGAATCGGTTGCTACCACCACTCCGGAAACTTGTACAACATGTGATTGTGACTCAGATTGAAATATCAAGCCAATGGCAAAAAGATGGAGCAGCAACAGTTTTTTCATTCTCACGACAAATGTAATTGTGATTGAGACGTCGGAGCTATGACAAAAGTTATTTTACATGAAAACGATGCCGAGAAAAAGGAGGCTGTTTCAACTACAAATGACGCCCGCGTTCCACTTCAAAATAAAATGGATGAATGAAAGCAGCAGGATGATAGCAATACCAATTATCGTAATCCGAGATCCGAAAGACCATTTCATTTTTAATTGAAGAAAAATAAAAATCAACAATAAGACCATTGGAATGCCCGCCGGATGCATCTGAATACTCTCCTGAATATTGCCCCGAATCATTTGTAGGATGGACCGTTGTAAACCACAGCCGGGACAATCACATCCCGTCATCATTTTAAAAGGACAAGGAAATGTATGATTTTCCAGCCAAACAAATGACGATTCAAACAGACTCATTCATGAAGAAATTTTCTGATTTCATTGTTCCCGGAAAAAACACTTCATCAAATGGCTTGTAATAATTCGACTTCAACAATCTCAATTCGTAGATATCACTATTTTGATAATCGTCAGACAAATCGAGGTGCTGTGAAAATTCGAGTTCATCGGCAGGATGCATATCGAAGATCACAAACTGATCAATTTCGGAATCATATGATACAGAAACCTGCTTTCCATCCTTTTCAATTTCATAATAACTTGGAACTCTAATCAAATCAGGAAACTCACGCATGATCTGCCCCACTGTGAAGTAAGGATAGATTTTGTAAACAAAAGAATAACCGGCCTGCGTGAGGTTAACTTGTAACTCCGCCATCTTTTCACAAATGTGCTCAGCGCGGGATTTTTCTTTTGGAAGTTCATGCTGAGATTGCCAAATCCCGCTTTGTGACATCCATTCACATTCACCCAAAGTCAATTTGTAATCGAATTGCGATGGTCGATCAAGTACATAACCGGGATAGTAATATTCGATATCCAACTGTGAAGCATGCTCGATTTCTAGCAACATGGTATAAATGCCCAAACTATATTTTTTGTATGACTGATCAAAGAGACACATGATAGAAGCAACAGATTTCTTCGACACGTCGAAATAGCTGACTGCGACAAGATTTCCATTGTCGTAAACACGCAATTCTTTTGTTTCAAACTCGCCATCATGGCGACCAGCTTTCATGATATCACGCAAATTGACATGAACAAAAGCTTTGAAGCGATTGCGCTGACCTCTGTACAACTCCTCTTTTCGTTCACTTACTTCGGGCCTACTGATTTCATAAGTAAACTGATCATTATTCCGGCGCAACATTTTACGATGCTTTTTCACAGGTGAAAAGTTCTTTAGTGGAACACGGATATGCTGAGCTGAATACAATTGTTCGCTGATACACACGATCTCATTGCGATAGATAATACCGGTACCACGAAACCAACCTGAAGCGAGCAAATGGTCGTATTCCTCGCAGGTGGTGCCATCAATGATTATTGTCTGAACCAGCATGTGGAGCGAATATAAATGAATAAGACGTTTTCCCTTCCCGATCGAAAAAAAAAAACGTCCTCCACAAAGGCATATGATCAAACTTCAATCAAGGGCCACAGCCCGTTTCCTGTGTCCGCACGCAAAAAAATGGGGAAATGTATTAAGAATCTGATAACGTGATATTCATCTCTGCACAACAGTGTTGCAGCGTACTCGCACTTGCTTTGCAAGCATGAAAAACAAAAACTATGTACGAACGAACATCACAACTGGAATTCATTGAAGATGGAAAACTGCAGTCAATCATGGCCAATGTCAGCAAACTAACAAATGAATTAGGCAAAGAAATTCTTCATACTGCGGAAGGCAAGCGCATTCTGCTGGAAGATTTGATTAGCATGAATGGTGTCGCTTGGAAAGTCTGAAAATCCTTTTGAGTAACCGTGATTTGGCAATATGCGTTTGACATTTTCCCCAACAAAATCATCTCGATTACAACAAACAATTCTACTTTTGCGCCCTCAAAATCAAACAACAATGGGTTTTCAGGATATGGGAATTCCGAGCGTAGACCTCGCAGATTTTATCAAAGGCAACACAGAACAAAAACTTCAATTCGCAGCTGAGCTTGGCAAAGCATATGAAGAGATCGGTTTCGTAGCTGTTCGCAATCACCTCATCGATGCTGAAACAGTTGCAAAACTTTACAGTGAGGTAAAAAACTTCTTTGAACTTCCTGAAGACACCAAGAAAAAATACGAGGACCTCGTCAATGCCGGACAGCGGGGTTACACATCATTTGGAAGAGAACATGCCAAGGGAAGCAACGCCGGTGACTTGAAGGAATTCTGGCACTTCGGTCAGGAAGTGGAAGGTGATGATCCCATCAAAAACGAATATCCCGACAATATTTATGTAGACGAACTTCCCCTTTTCAATCAGGTTGGTATCAAGGCTTACAAGGATCTGGAGGAAACGGGTAAGTATATGTTACGTGCCATCGCCATCTATCTCGGACTTGATGAATTCTATTTCGATGAAAAGATAAAAAACGGCAATTCCATACTTCGTCCTATTCACTATCCACCTATTAATTCAGAACCAAAGTCTGCCGTTCGCGCGGGTCAACACGAAGACATCAACCTTATTACACTGCTTATTGGCGCTTCTGCTGATGGTTTAGAAGTGCTCAACAAACAAGACGAATGGGTGGCTGTGACAGCACTCCCCGATCACATAGTGGTCAATGTTGGCGACATGCTGCAACGACATACCAACGGCAAATTGAAAAGTACCACGCATCAGGTAGTGAATCCCCCTCGAGAAAAATGGGGAACGAGCAGATTCAGTATTCCGTTTTTTCTACATCCAAGAAGTGAAATGAAACTGGACTGCCTCACGTCATGCATTCCATCCGGTGAGCAACCACAATTCGATCCGATTACGGCAGGAGAATTTCTACATCAGCGTTTGGCAGAAATTGGGTTGAAGAAATAGTTGGTCAGCTGCGCCGTGGATTTTGGTAATATCGTATTGGAAATCTCACCCTAATATTACCGCATGCCTCTTTGGTTAATCTACACATTATTGGCAGCTTTGTTCGCAGGAATTACTGCCGTCCTTGCCAAATATGGCATCCAGGAAATCAGTGCAGATCTTGGACTGGTAATACGCACCGCTGTAATTTTCGTTTTGGTGATTTTGAACGCATTCAGTTGGGGCGGATACAAAGACTGGCCAAATCTCACCTCGAAAAGTATATTGTTTCTTGCACTCTCGGGAACAACAGCGGCGCTTTCATGGATTTATTATTACAGGGCTATCAAAATTGGACCTGTTTCAGAAATTGCGGCAATAGATAAAAGCAGCATCTTGATTACTATACTTTTTTCGGTATGGCTACTTCGTGAGCCGTTCACCGCGAAACTTGCATTGGGAGCCGCGTTGATTCTCGCCGGAATGCTGGTGCTGGTGTGGAAGTAATTTGAATATGCCACTCATTTTCAAAATTCGAATTGAAAATCTGAGTGTCCTGAAAAAAATCGCTCAATGTAAAATGGTAACTTAGCAGAAAACAAAATGTGCTTTCACAAAATTGAAATATGAAACTTCGCATCTCCACAGATCATCTCAGACTGCGCCTAACAGCCGAAGAAGTAACTGCATTATCACAAGGTGAAACCGTGAGTGTGCACCTAAAATTGAGCATCTACGACGAACTCGTTTGTGAGCTTTCTCCTTGGAATCTGGAGTTGTCAGAAGCCAAAATTTCCGACGGTAAACTCATCATCAATATTCCATCTTCCTTCACGTCTGTATGGCCGCAATCCAAA
>JAYTOA010000045.1:0-2227 GCA_043748015.1 Flavobacteriales bacterium | reverse complement strand
TTGCTCAAGTAACGATACTTTGAGAATCGGCGGTTTTATTTTGTTCTCGAAAGTCTGAAACCTACATCGTAAATCCCCGGAAGTTCTTCCACGCGCATTCCTTGAAAAATGTCCACCTTATATCTTCCTGCAAGGGGAAATTGTTTTCCGTGTTGATATAAAAATCTATTGTCGTAAATGTCGCCCGCGCCCGTTCCCAGCCATTTACCGGTAGGGTCAGAAAGAAAACATTCTACAGTGTCAACAGATTTTTTTCCATTGGGAAATTCAAGCTCAACGAAGAAAAAAATATTGCTGTAACCATAGTTTTCACCGTTTCGAAGGTTGACATAAAAATTGTGCAACGTGGTAGTGTCCTTCATTTCAAACTCGAAATGAGCGGGCTTGGAAGCCTGCCAAACAGCTTTTTCAATAGCGACATTCTCTTCAAAGATCACCGTGGTATCATCGCACGAAGTCATAAAAATCGCAACGAGGAATGAAAAGAGCATCAAGGATTTATTCATTCTGAAGATTGAGGTGGAGGAGTGTTGTCTTTTTTGCTATCCGGATTTTGTGGATTGTTTCCTTTAGGTCTGTTACCGCTACCGCGATTCTGATCACCATCTTTTCTTGGAGGTCGCGGATTGTTGCGCCTTGGTTGTGGCCTGTCACCTTGTGGCCTGTCACCTTGTGGCCTATCTCCTTTTGGTCTGTCACCTTGTGGCTTGTCCCCACGTGGCCTGTCACCTTGAGGTCTATCACCTTGAGGTCGGTTACTTTGTGAATCTCTTTGTTGAGGTGCGCCACCGCCTTGTTTTGGAGAAGAAAGAGGTCCGCCTTTTCCATCACCTCTTGACTCGCTGCGTTGAGGTCTGTTGCCATCGCCCCTTCTTGGACCGCTGTTTTTAGATCTTTGAGATCCGCTTCTACCTTTTTTGCGATCGAAACGTGTGAGACTGTCTTGCCCATCTACATTGGCAAAATCGGTTTCTTTTTCCTGAACAACCTCTTCAATTTCAATATTGAAATCTTCCACTGAAATTCCTTTTTTATTTCGCTCCATTACTTCGCGAATCGCCGGAATGGTCATTGGAAATGGAGCTTCGCCGGGCTGACCATCATAAACGAAATACATGATCTGTTTGAAGATATCCGTTTTGAAATGATGCGCTGAACCTTTTGGAAGATGAAGCCGCGTATTCACAGAAGGGAACTCCTTTGTTGCTTCAACGTATTGATCTAGCTCATAATTGAGACAGCATTTTAATTTTCCACACTGACCAGCGAGCTTTGCAGGATTCAGGGAAAGTTGCTGATAGCGTGCAGCACTTGTGCTCACAGCACGGAAGTCCGTCAGCCATGATGAGCAACACAATTCTCTTCCGCAGGAGCCAATACCGCCGAGACGTCCGGCTTCGTAACGATATCCAATTTGACGCATATCAATACGCACTTTGAATTCATCAGCGTATCTGCGGATGAGTTCACGGAAATCAACGCGATCATCTGCGGTATAATAAAATGTAGCTTTTGTTTTGTCGCCTTGATATTCGACGTCGCTGAGTTTCATTTCCAGCTTGAGTTCGCGGGAAATAGTCCTTGCACGCATCATGGTTGTTTGTTCCAGTTTGCGACCGTCTTGCCACTTGGCAATGTCCTCTTCTTTGGCTTTGCGAAGAATTTTCTTGATTTCGTAGTTGTCCTTCACATCTTTTTTCTTCATCTGAATGCGGACGAGTTCACCGGTGATACTCACCACTCCCACATCAAAGCCGGGCGAAACATCCACCACTACAACATCTCCGGAATACAATTCCAGTCCACTTGCATTTCTATAAAATCCTTTGCGACTGTTTTTGAAACGGATTTCTACCATGTCGAACGGCTTCTGACCTTCAGGCAATTCCATTCCCACGAGCCAATCGAAAACATCGAGTTTATTACATCCGTAGGTGCCACAAGCACCATTGTTTTTGCATCCCTTCGGCAATCCGCCTCCGGATGAGCAACTTGAACATCCCATTTTATTATTCTCCCTGAACCCTTTCCGGCCGATGCCGAAAGAACTCATTCATTATCAGTTAATATATATTTATGATCACGGAGTGTAACTTTTCAATCAATCCGAAGCTTCAATGAGCCAATTGTCGACATGATCATTTTTGAGATAATCATGATAAGTACACGGTCGTGATGTGTGCCAAATTTAAACCAAATCAAGCGATAGAAAATTCTAGTTCATTTT
>JAYTOA010000044.1:0-44468 GCA_043748015.1 Flavobacteriales bacterium | reverse complement strand
CGAAGCTCTCTTCTTGTTGATTTCAGCTATCAGCGTTTGCAGTTTATCGTCTACTGAAACAAGGTTTCCGGGTCGTACAGTTTCCTTGTCGATTTTGTTTTCAAACTTTTGGAGGTTGATGAAAAGATTGTCGAGAGCATCCAAATCTTTCTTTAAATCTCTTTTGAAGTACTCCAAGTTACCTGAGGCGTCAATATCAGAAAGTTTAATCTTCCGTTTTTTTCCTAAAGTGAGTTCTTCGTAATCGTCCTGCAAATCATCATCATCAAAAAGGTTTTCATCCTTTTCATTTAGTTTGCTATTGGCTTTACCTTCCTGATAGGCTTTTATTTTGTCTAAAGCATTTTGGTGATGGTCTTTTATTTTTTCAACGGTGGAGTAGAAGGAATACCATGAAGATTCTAAACGCTTAACCATCAAGATGTACATCATTTTAACCAAAAAGCGGTCTCTTTGCCTTTCGTCATGTAGTACGTCCTTTTCTTCTTCGGCTTCTTCTTCCAGATAAAATGAGGGTTGGTAACCCGATAGCATTGGTGGAAAATGGTCGAACAATTCTTCGAAAGATTCGAAATTTCCTAATTGACTAGGCGTTACGAAAAGGTTGACGGGTTTTGTTTTGACTGGAAAAGTCAACCCTGTTTGTTGCCCTTCAATCATTTTCCGTGTACGGGCAACGATTAATGAATCGGTAAGTGTAAAAAAGTTGCCTGGTAGCTTTTTAATAAAATCGCTGATTCTAGGGCTTGGTTCTTCTCGCCATTCGTTGAACACTTTTTGTGCTGTACGAAATGTGTAGTCTAAATTTCTTATACCCAAAGTTTCTTCATAACCACCAACATCACCCTGCACCATTAATTTGAATTGATTTCGAATGTCGTTTAGTGAATTGTTTATTGGCGTAGCGGAAAGAAGTAGAACTTTTACATCTTCATTTTCTTTGAGAATCTGCTCAAGCAAAAATTTATAACGGTTTGATTTGTCATTTCTGAGGTTGTGGCTTTCGTCAATGACAATCAATTTTGGTTTGTCGTTGGTAAAGTATTTGTCAGCACGGTCAACGTATTTCTCAACCCTGTCTTCGTGCATGTCGGTGTGGAATCGTAAGAAAAAATCAAATTGATCCTTTTCGAAGCGAGAATCTTGATGCTTTAAATATCTTCTCCAGTTATGTTCAAGCTTCTTTGGGCAAAGCAATAAAACTTCACGTCCTTGGAGTTGAAAAAATTTCATTATGGTTAAGGCACTCCATGTTTTACCCAAACCAACGGCATCAGCCAGAATTGCTCCGTTATATTTTTGAAGCATTCTAATTAAACTCAATACGCCTTTTTTCTGGAAATCATAAAGCGTGTTGTAAACAACGGAATTTTCTAACCGCCCGATTTGACGATTAAAATCTGGATCATTTTCAGTCTCCAATAATTGATTTCCGAAGAATTCAATTAATACTTTATAGTAGAGTTCTCTCGGTGTGTACTTAATAAAAATCCGCTCAATTTCATTAATCAAATATTGCTTGAAGTCGATTTTGGATTTGGTACCATCAGGAGCAACCAAGGTTTTTTCTTTATGTGCTTGTGGTCTTACCCACAAAGCATCAAACCAAACTACCAGTTCCTTGTATTGGTTATTGTTGCCTGTTTCAGCAATGTTTAATTCTATGTTGTTGGTTTGCTTTAAACCAATTCCTGCTTCTGTGAGGTTTGAGCTTCCGGAAATGAAATATTTATTTCTATCGTCTTTTTTGTCAGGATTGAATAAGTAGCTCTTAGCATGGCAAAAATTCGGCTCTAAAGTTTTTGCTATGACTTTGTCTTGTTTTAGAAAATTAACTGCTTCCTTCGATAGGCTGCTTAATTTCAGAGATGCTTCAATGCTAATGTTTTCATTTAAAAGGTCAAGCGGTCGGTTGTCGATAGAGTCAACATTTACAATGTCACCCAGAACAAGTCTAAAATCTGAAATTTTATCATTTACATTTTTTGAAAGCCAAGCAAGTGCACCAATGGTAAAGTAACCAGTTACAATATCTAGTTTTCCTTGTTCAGTATAGGATGAAATCCATTCGTGGACATTTAAATTTTCGTTTTCGTTATCTAATATCATTATGCAGGCTTATCAGTTTTTATTAATTCCTTTGGGTCGACTTCCAAAATCTTGGCAATTTCAAAAAGAACTTCAAGTCTTGGTTGTTGTCGGTTTTGCACATAACCATTGACCATATTGTAACTCTTACCAAGTCTTTCAGCCAGCCAAGTCTGCTTGATTCCCTTTTCTTCCAATACTTCTTTTATTCTGTTCATGTCGACAAAAGTCAGGCTGTTAAAATAGGTTTTATATTTTGAATGTATCGTTTTTCAAGATATAAAGTGTTTGGATTATTGTCGCTTTGTTCGTCCGTGCGTTGGCAAAAAAATGGCTCTTTTGGTTTTTCAGCGTTGGGCTGTGTTTCGGCAAAAACCAAATGTGCCATTTGTGCGGTGGGTTTTTAGCATGTGCCCTAACTATAGCACTGTGAGTGCTGAATTGAAACCAATCTCATTTCCGTGCAAGCAGGTAGTGTACCTTCATGGAGAGGTCGGTAAGCACCAGTTTGGAGTAAACATTTCGGGAAATGTCGTGATGGGCTTCAGAAATTTCTTCCATGAGATCTTCGGCGTTGAGGTCATTGATGAAAGGAGCGAATTTGTCGGAAAAAGTCTTTTCCATCATATTCAAGCGAACGAAATCTTCACCCACATAGTTAAGCATGAGATTCTGCCGAATCTGATCGAGCGCATACTGCAAGAAGTGCTTTTGTTCATCACGCGGTTGACCATGCATTTCGTCGGCCCATCGGATAAGATAAATGACATCCTTCTTATAGCATGCGCGCATCCATACCTGAAATTTCTGAGCATAGTTATCGTCGGGATTGGAGGAATTCATCAACTGTAGCACTCTGTTCCAGTTGCCATGGGCGAAGTGTGAAATCTCACTTGCCTTGTTCTCTGCCACTCCTTTGTTGCTGAGAACTTTCATGATATCTGCATCCTCTATTCTTGGAACGTGAATCACTTGCACGCGTGAAAGGATGGTTGGCAGCATGTTTTCAAGGCTCGAAGCCACAAGAAAGAAGAGAGTGTTTTCAGGTGGTTCTTCAATAACTTTCAGCAGTTTGTTGGCTGTTAATTCCTTGAGATATTCAGCCATCCAGATAATCTGAAATTTATAGCCGCCGTCAAAGCTTTTTAATGAAAGCCCTTGAATAATATTCAACGCTTCATAAACGGAAACATGCAATTGCTTGTTATCCTTTGTGATTTCTTCTCTCCATTGATCAATGTTCGCGTATGGATGCTTCACAAGAAATGGACGCCATTCATTCATCCAATGATTGCATGTAGTTTTAAGTTCGCCGTCTATATTGAAAAATGGAAAGGTGTAATGCACATCGGGATGTCCGGCGGCAGTGATCTTTCGGCAATTCCCACAAATACCGCACGAGTCCTCTGCAGTGCGATCCCTACAAGCGATGTATTGAGCAAAAGCAAGAGCCATGGCGAGATTTCCGCTGCCTTCAGGTCCAAGAAACATGAGTGCATGGGCAATGCGTCCCTCATGAAAGGTATTTCTCAAACGAACCTTTACAGATTCTTGTCCTATGACGTCAGCAAATTGCAAGGAAGGAGATATTAACTACGGCGAAAATAATACCTGAGGTAAGCGATCAAGATTCAATGTTCGAAAGACCTTCTTTTCAGGAGTGAAAAACCTCGTGCAGAATTGCCAGTGATTCAATTTCCCTGTGGTTATCCAGGTGTAGTCGTATATAAAGAACCAAAGCATCAAGAAGTTTTTTGCGCAATTCATTCGGAATGCTCATGGATTGAACCTCCGGCCATTCTTTATTGATGAAATTGGCCAGAAGATGCGCTACGTCTCCTTCAATGAAGTGAGGATGTATAGGTATATTTTTTTCAAATGAGCTCGTGCTTAAATCGAAAAATTGCAAGGTGTCATTTTCATCTTGCGGGTAGAAACCATACATCCTGCTGATTTCCATAAGACACCAGAGATGAAAATTTCTTGCGTCCACAGCGTCATCCAATAGAATGACGGCATTCACCAGGAATCGATATAGCTTGTCATTGACGTAATCATCGGGAATTGTTTTATACAATATTTCATCTAGAAACATCACCATTGCACTTTTCACGGGATCGAAGTGAATGTGATGGAGTGGATATGCAATGCGAAGGTTTTTCAATGTGTGAATCTGGGCATTTTCTTTTGGTGCAGATTCGAACTCCACAATATTTAGTGGCTGCAATAAATTGATGCCGGATGATTTAGCTGATTTACTGTGTTGCACGATAAAAGATTTCAAGCCGTGGTGCTCGCAAAATATTCTGACAATGAATTTACTGTCAGAGTATCGAATGTGATGGATGATCAATCCTTTGATAATTTGATGCATTTAGGCGCTGTTTCATGTTATCCGTCTACAAAAATCGAAATTCACAAACGGTGGTTCAAATCTCATTTTCAGTCAGGTAAAACGAACAATCAAAGTGTTTCACATTTGTGCCGAATCGAAATTGAAACAATTAGTCAGTAAAGTTATATCCACCCATTCACCTTCACGATAACTTTTAGCAACGATTATCGAAGAGGACAAAAAATTGAAGATGAAGCATCACCCGTGCTGGTGATGTTTGTTTAAAGTTAGGTTAGGCAGGGCAATCCAAGCGGTTGCCCTGTTGCTTTTTACCATGATTCTTGAGAATGTCAAATATTGTTTCTGCCTATTTGAAACTGTTTAGAACTGTTCACGTAGGAATAGGTGATTTCGTCACATCAATGCGAAATCAACTAAACAAATGAGTTTACCTCTACCTATCTTGAAACTCAGTATTCAATTAAAATGTATTGCAATACTGACACTCTTCTATTCTGCTTCGGCAGTATCGTACTCACAAGCACCCGGTGGTGTCAGCAGCGGACTTAATGTCTGGCTAAAAGCCGACGCCGGTGTTTCAAGCACCACAGAAGGTGCTGCTCTCACATCCTGGAATGACCAGAGTGGTAATGGCAACCATGCAACGCAAGTTTTGGCGACCGCAAGGCCTACCTATTCTATTGATAGGATGAATGGCAATCCTGTGGTACTAACCACGGCTGCACGTTTCTTCAACATCAACCTGAGCGGAATAGACGATCAGAATTACACCATTTTTACAGTGACGAAAAGATCTACCGGTAACAATTTCCAGCACATCATTGGTGTGCAGCAAGCCGGAGCTTATGTGGGTCTTGGACTTGGATATTCCGGTAATACACTCATCCGATTTTTCCAATATGGAAATAGTGCCAACATCAATTGTTTGCCATACGCAGGCGCCAATGAAATGCCTGCAATACTTGCTGCGCAGTTTGACATCAACGCAGGTAAAAAGGTGTGGCAAATTCGTGACGGTGTAGAACTGAATCGTACCGGTAACACAAAGACACATTATCCAATGACTGGCCAAGGTCGCATTGGTCGTGGAAATGACAACTATGGTTTCATAGGTCAGATTGCCGAAGTGATCGTCTACAACAGAACGCTTTCAAATGCCGAGAAGAAGCAGGTACACACGTATCTGGCTGTGAAGTATGGTTTGAGCATCACGCTGAGTGAGCATTTATATTACAACGAACCATCCTATGCTTCTGATGTTTTTGGTATTGGAAAGAGTATGTCGGCTCAAGGGTTGAATCAATCCACCAGCAGAAGCAGCAATCCTGACGATTTGCTTATTATTAGGAATCCTTCATCATTGGATGATGGTGATTATATGATCGTCGGAAATAACAACGGCGCAAGAACGTTCGATGCGTATTCAGGAAGTAATTGTGCTGTTTCAGAATTGATGACGAGAAAATGGAAAGTAAAGCTGACCAATAATCCCGGCACTGTGACAGTCAAGTTTGACATGACAGGCATTACAGGTTTCTCAGGAGATAAATTATTACTGGTGGTTGACGCCAACGGCAATGGAATAGATGATGATACTCCGCTTTATGGAACATATACAGCACCTTATTTCACCGTTGATAATGTGACTATTCCCAACAACGCTTTGCTGGCATTGGCGCATGGTCAAAATACATGGTATGCAGTTGCCAGCGGAACGACATCCGGCGCAATCTGGTCTTCTTCACCTACAGGACTTCCACAAGTACTCAGTAGTTTTTGTCCAAACACTAGTTTGGTTGTAAAAACCGGTATTGTTATTACTAACGACTGGTCTTCTTTCACATGTAATGATTTCACAGTAAGTCTCGGTGCAATCTGGAATGCTTCAAGCGGTACAATCAACATTCAGGGAGTTATGACTGTAGATGGCACATTCAATGCACAAACTAGCACCGTTTTAATGGATGGTTTGAATGCACAGTCTATCAGAGGAATTGGTATCAGCAACATTTACAATCTGACGGTGAACAATGCCGCAGGAGTAAGTATTATCTCAGGCTCCGGCGGTGTACGTGCAAGAAATATGATCAATGTAATATCGGGAACATTGAACACCAATGGCGCATTGATGTTGATTTCAGACATTGCTTCAACCGGTATGATTACATCTCTGGCTACCGGCAATGTGAGCGGCGACGTGACGATTGAAAGATTTCACAATGCACTGGCCGGAGGTTGGGTGAACCTTGCGTGTCCTGCACAAAATCAAACCATTCAAGATTGGAATGACAATCTCATAACTACTGGTTTTGCAGGTTCAGATTTTCCACCTCCATACTCTTTCAACAATGTACATTATTACAATGAAGCAGCTGCAGGTCCGGTAAATACAGGATATGTAGGAGCCACAAATATTACCAATCCATTGATTCCTGGCCGAGGCTACATGGTCTATATGAATGCAGGTATGATGAATCTTGATGTGAAAGGGCCGATATATTCAGGGGATCAAAGTATACCGGTTAGCTACACAAGTACAGGCTCTCCGGCAGCTGACGGATGGAACCTTTTAGGTAATCCATATCCGTGTACCATTGATTGGAATTCAACATCATGGACGAAGACCAATGTCAGCAATGCCGTTTATGTATGGAATGCCAAGTTGGGACAATATGCCAGTTACGTAGGTGGAGTTGGAACCAATGGTGGCTCTCGATATATTCCTTCGTCGCAATCCTTTTTCGTAACTGCAAATGGTGCTAATCCGTCATTGATTGTTAGAGAAAACTGCAAAGCAACAGCTCAAGGAACTTTCAGATCAATGGAAGAGAGCAACGCGGTGCTTACACTACATATCGAAAATGAATTGTACAGCGATGAAACTTCATTCGCAAGAAATGCGGATGGAACATTGAATTTTGAATCCGCGTTTGACGCATACAAATTGAGAAGTCCGATGACTGAAGTACCATATATGGCTTCTATCAGTCAGGAGGGGGAAGACCTTTCTGTGAATGCATTCGCGAATATCAATGATGAATTGACCATTCCATTGCGCATTGAAGTGGGCATCACCGGAAACTACACTATCAGCCACAGCGGACTAACAGCATTTGCCAATGGCGCTTGCATCGTGTTGGAAGATTTACTCATGGGAGTGGTCTATCCGTTGAATGCATATGAAGCGATTGATTTGAACCTTCAGGCTGGAAGCAACAATTTGCGCTTTCAATTGCGTGTCGGTGGTACAAGTCTTTCAAACATAACGTCTGCCGGATGTCCCGGAATGGAGAATGGATCAGCCAATGTGCAAATCAACAATGCTGTTCCTGTGAATGTGACCTGGATGAATGATCAAGGTGACATGATTCTTCAAACCATTGGTGCTACTGTGAGTGCAGGTATTACAAGCCTTGCTCCAGGATCATATTATGCCATCATTGAAAACAATGGAAGTTGTGGAACAACTCAAACTGATTTCGTGATTCTCGAAGATGCGCCACTATTCTCTAATTCAATTGTCACTCCGGCTTCTTGTCGCGAAGAAGAAGATGGCGGTGTTGCGTTGAATGTGATGGGAGGCACTTCTCCTTATGATATTACATGGAGCAATGGTTTGAAGGCGGCGGTACTTGACAATGTGGAAGGCGGTGTTTATACGGCATTCGTAATGGATGCGAAAGGCTGCACAACTTCATTCGAATTTAGAATTCCGGTGAATAGTTCTATGACAAGTAATTTCGAAACCACTACAGACACTTACGAATTGAAGAACGGTTCTGTGTCGGTTGACTTCTACAATACAAGTGAGAATGCTGTTGACTATAGTTGGGCGTTTGGAGATGCCACATTGATGACTTCAGAGTCAAATCCTACACATCTCTTCAACAAGAAAGGAGTGTATCAGGTAACATTGATGGCGACCGATGATGACTGTGTTGCATACAGCACAAAGTCCATCAAAATAGGAGGGCCATCAGCCAATAGCACAGGTCTTGCCAGTGAATTGATCGGAACGTTGACAGACAATGGCGTACAAATCATGTTCTTCTTTGATGAGCCACGCATGTTGCAAATCAATGCATACAATGTTTTGGGACAGCAATTGATTGAGACCATGAAAGGTGTTTATGAAAGACAAACCATCACATTCAGTGATAGAAGATATGCAGCCAACGCGCTGATTGAGGTTGTAGATCTCAAGACCGGCGAGAGGGCATTGCTCCGTATGGGAATTTAATATTTCTCATTGTGATTTGGTAAAAGGCCGTTCGGAAAATCCGAACGGTTTTTTTTTGAATACAAAAGCACATTTGAATTTAGAATCTTTAGATGGAATCATCACTTTTGCATTCTAAAATATTCGCATGGAAATGTCAATGGATGAAATGATTATGTACATCGGAATTGTTGCCGCTGTTCTCATTATTGGTTTGATGATGTATAGAAGGGAAATCATTTTTGTTTTTCGCAAGAAGGAAACAAAGGGGACAATAGTCAACTGGATGTCGGCGTCTGAAAAAGGCGTCAAATATTTTTATCCGATGATTGAATTCGAGACACCTGAGAAAGGTAAAATCACATTTCGCGCTGACGAGCGATGCGAGAATTCACCGATGTACGAGAGAGGTACAACGGTGATCATAAAATATCTACCCAATGATGTAGAATTCCGAAAGGTGATTTATCCCAAGTGATTTTTCATTTGAGCTGCGGTTCTACTTTTTGACCAAGTTTCATAGACTTCAGTATCGACAAAGCTTTGGTGAGTGTTGTTACATTGTCAAATGACATACGAAGTGACTTGTCCTTTTCATACATTTTTCCCAGGCTGGCATTTTGCTTGATGAACTCAAGCACATGCGAAAATTTTTCGCTTTGATAAAAAGGGGAGTCTTCTCTTGAGATAAAGTAGCCAATCATTTTTCCACTTTTCAAAATTAGTTTTTCGAAACCAATTTCTCGCGCCATCCATCTGAGTTTCATTGTTTGTATGAGTGCCAGGGTTGGAGGTGGAATTTCGCCGAAACGGTCAATCATATTGTTCGTGTATTCTTCCATTCCTTCTTCACCGTTGATGTCATCTAGTTCCTTATAAAGAGAAATTCTTTCAGTGATACTGCTCACGTAATCATCAGGAATGAGTATTTCAAAATCTGTTTCAAGCGCTGTTTCCTTAACGAAGTTTTCTGTCTTGCGAATTTCTTCTTCGTAGAGATCTTTGAAGTGTTCTTGCTTCAATTCATCAATCGCCTCATTGAGAATTTTCTGATATGTTTCAAAACCAATATCATTGATGAATCCACTTTGTTCGCCTCCGAGTAAATTTCCTGCTCCTCGAATATCTAGGTCGCGCATGGCAATATGAAGGCCTGATCCGAGATCGCTGAATTGCTCGATGGCTTGTAATCTTTTGCGCGCATCATCTGTAAGCAAATGCATTGGAGGAGAGAGCAGATAGCAGAACGCGTGCTTATTGTTTCGTCCCACACGACCGCGCAGTTGATGCAGATCGCTCATTCCAAAATGATGCGCGTCGTTGATGATGATCGTATTTGCGTTGGAAATATCAATACCACTTTCCACGATAGCCGTGCTGACCAATACATCAAAAGTGCCTTCAATGAAGTCGCTCATCACTTCCTCAAGTTCATGTCCTTGCATTTGACCATGGGCAACTCCAACTCTTGCGTCAGGACACAATCGTTGAATCATGCCTGCAATTTCTTTGAGATTTTGAACGCGGTTGTGTACGAAAAATATTTGTCCTCCACGTTGAATTTCATAACTCACCGCATCGCGTATCAACTCTTCATTAAATGGTCGTAATTCAGTTTGTATGGGATGTCTGTTGGGTGGTGGAGTTTGAATAATGGAAAGATCGCGCGCACCCATCATTGAAAACTGCAAGGTTCTGGGAATGGGTGTTGCAGTTAGCGTGAGTGTATCAATTGTCGCACGAAGTGTTTTTAATTTATCCTTTACAGCCACACCAAACTTTTGTTCTTCATCAATAATGAGTAGTCCAAGATCTTTGAATTTCACTTTCGGTGCAACGAGCGCGTGTGTTCCAATAATGATATCGACTTCCCCTTTCTCCAGTTTTTTAAGTGTTTCAGTTTGTTGTTTCGTCGATTTGAATCGATTAACGTAATCCACCGTTACGGGAAAATCTTTAAACCTCGCAGAAAAGCTTTTGAAGTGTTGAAGTGAAAGAATCGTTGTCGGTACAAGTATGGCGACTTGCTTTCCGTCTGTTGCCGCCTTGAATGCCGCGCGCATAGCAATTTCTGTTTTGCCAAAACCGACATCGCCGCAAATCAGCCGGTCCATCGGTGATTCGTTTTCCATGTCTTCTTTCACTGCTTGCGTTGCTTTCAACTGATCCGGAGTGTCTTCATACATGAATGACGCTTCAAGTTCTGTTTGCATATAGGTGTCATGTTGAAAAGCAAATCCACGTGTCGCTTTTCTTTTCGCGTATAGTTTGATGAGATCGAAAGCAATCTCTTTGACTTTCGTTTTGGTTTTGCGCTTGAGTGTTTGCCAGGCGTTGCTCCCCAGTCTATCCATTGAAGGAGCTGCACCATCTTTTCCAACATATTTCGAAATGCGATGAAGTGAGTGAATGCTCACATACAGAATGTCGCCACCTTTGTAGGTGAGGCGAATGGCTTCCTGTTCTTTACCATTCACATCAATTTTTTGTAAACCTGAAAATTGTCCCACTCCGTGATCGATGTGTACCACATAATCACCCGGCTGCAATGCCATGATTTCTTTTAGTGTAATCGCTTCCTTGCTTTTTTTGAATCCTTCTTTTAAGCGAAAGCGATGATACCTTTCAAAGATCTGGTGATCAGTATAAACAAGCACTTTGTTTTCTTTATCAACGAAGCCTTCGCAAAATTCCACACTAATCGGCGTGAAGTTGACAGCGTGATCTTTGTCCTCAAAAATCTGGTAAAGTCTTTCTATTTGTTTGGGCTGACCCGCAGCAATCACACATGTATAGCCGAGTTTTGAGTTGTTCGAAAGATTCGTTCCCAGCATGTCGAAATTTTTGTTGAAAGCTGGTTGTGGCTCCATTTCGAATTGAATCGTTTCTCCACGCACAAATTTTCTCTGCACTCCAAATTCAACAACACGCCGACTTTCCAATTGCTTTAAAAGTTCCTGTTTTGAGACATATAAAACTTCGGGTTTATTGTGATTCACGACACCACTCAGTTTATCGTATTGTTTTTCCGCCTTTTCAAATTCTGTTTCCATCTTGCTGAGAAGGCCTTCTGTATCCTTTATCCAGACGGTGGTTTCATAAGGCATAAATTCAAAAAGCGAAACCCGGGCTTCTTCTGTTTGATGATGTGTGACATCGGGAACAATTGTCGCGCGTGTCATTTTTGCAACGCTAAGTTGAGTGTCGGGTTCAAATTTGCGAATGCTGTCGACTTCATTTCCGAAGAGTTCAATACGATAGGGATGATCAAAGCTGAAAGAGAATATGTCGACAATACCTCCGCGTATGGCATACTGGCCTGGCTCATAAACATAATCTACTTTTTCAAATCCGTAACTGTGCATCCATTCATCCACAAACTCTAGATCGAGCGTATTTCCCTGCACTATTTCGAATGTCGCGCTTTGAAGCTCTTTGTGAGTGATCACTTTTTCGGCCATCGCCTCAGGATAAGTGACTACACAAACTGTTCTTGATTTTGCGTTGTTCTCATTGCTGATTTTCTGCAATGTGTTGAGCACCTCAGCGCGCATAGCCACATTCGCATTGTCGGTTTGCTCTATTTCATAGGCTACACGCGCACTTCGGGGAAAGAAGAATACTTGAATCGCATCTTTTGCCATGTTGCCTACATCATCCGTCTTCCCATGAATGCTCTCAAGATCATTGAGAAAATAGGCGGCTTCTTCTTTGTCAGGAAGGACCACAATATGAAAGGTGTTGGATTTTTCGACAACACCATTGAAGACGAGCGCACCTGCTGATCCAACCATTCCGCGACAATGAATTTTTGCGCCGGAATTTTTTAGCAGGGAGTTGATTTTCGAACATTTTTCGTTCGCGGAATATATTTTTTGAAGATCAGAAATAAACATAGCTCGTTATTAAACAGCACCACCCCACTGATGGTTCAACGGGGGTTTTCAGGTGTAAACCCAAATCAAGCAATAGAAAATGCAAATTCAATTTTCAGCGATGAAAGTATATTTTCTATAGCTTAGATTTGAGAATCCCGCTCACATTATTACAAAATGATTCTAAT
Organism: Flavobacteriales bacterium; assembly: GCA_043748015.1. Taxonomy (GTDB): domain Bacteria; phylum Bacteroidota; class Bacteroidia; order Flavobacteriales_D; family Sanyastnellaceae; genus JAIBBG01. The sequence goes on along the minus strand of JAYTOA010000044.1, from coordinate 31,742 downwards.
GCGTAATGCGTGGTAAAAGTATGGACACTGAATTTACCATTCGTAAACACCGATTAAGCGTTGTCAGTGATCGACGATTATCATTGCGGATAATTTCAAATGCAAGATCACAAGACTCCGGATACTGTTTTCATTTTACCTGCTGAAGACGGCACGGGTGTGTATTTGATGGCAGTAGGTGTTGAGGCGGCTTTTCACCTTGATGTTATGTCATCAGAGAAATGGACGGAACTGGATTCCTGGATCGAGTTACAACAGGATTGGGTATTTGGTTGGATCACTTATGATGCAAAAAACAGCATTGAGAAACTTGAATCAAGACACAAGGATGCACTTGAATTTCCGCAACTTTTTTTCTTCGTTCCACAACACTTATTTAAATGGAATGGAGCGGAACGCGAAGTGCTGAAAGGCGCATGGAGTGAACAGTTCAATGAGTTGTTGACCCCTGAAAGTACACAATCGAATTCCGCCATTGATATGCACGCGAGAGTGAGTAAAGAAGCATACATTGAAGCGATCACTACGCTGCAACAACATATTCATTACGGCGATATCTATGAAGTTAATTATTGCCAGGAGTTTTTCGCTGAGAGAAAATTGTCGGATCCTTTCAGTGTTTGGCACAAGTTGAGAAGCTTTACGAACGCACCGTTTTCTGCTTTCGTGAGACATGAGAATTTACATGTGATGTGCGCCTCACCGGAGCGATTTATTAGGAAGAAAGGGAACAAGATTATTTCTCAGCCAATCAAAGGAACCATTAGAAGAGGGGAGACAATAGAAGAGGACGAATTGCTGAAACAGATTTTGCTTACCAGCAAAAAGGATCGATCGGAGAACATCATGATAGTTGATCTCGTGCGAAATGATCTCTCAAAATTTTCCGAACGAGGAAGCGTGAAAGTAGAAGAGTTGTGTGGGATACATACTTTTCAAACAGTGCATCATTTAATATCTACTATCAGTGCGGAGGTTAAAACGGACACTACTTTTTCACAAATTATCCGGGATACTTTTCCCATGGGAAGCATGACAGGCGCACCGAAAATTCGCGCCATGCAGTTGATTGATGAGATTGAATTATCAGCCAGAGGCTTGTACTCAGGAACCATCGGCTACATAACACCTGATGGTGATTTTGATTTTAATGTTGTCATAAGAAGTCTGCTTTACAACGACAGTAAACCATATCTCTCCTATAGTGTGGGAGGAGCAATTACAGCGCTTAGTGATCCTGAAGGCGAATTTGAGGAGTGTCGTTTGAAGGCGGATGCCCTGATGCGTACTTTAAAATAATCATTCAGTTTTTAGATCAGTTGACGGTAGAGAATCTTTCTCACCACGATAAATATCAATTGCCACGAGTACGGCAATAAAACCCCAGAAGGGTACTGATGCTTTGTCTGTATCTAGATAATTGTTCAACACGCCATGAATGAAATATGTCATCAATCCCAGATAGGTAGAAGCGATGATGACTTTCAATTCGTGTTCTCTGGTGTTGTAGAAAAGTCTGAATGACATAAATGAAACGGAAAGAAGTATTCCGATGAACAATGCCGATCCGAAGAGGCCTTGTTCGCACAATGGTCCGAGATATTCGCTGTGAGCGTTACCGCCATCACCTTGATTCGTACTTATGATAGTGCGATCTTTTGATCGTTGAAATGGAGCATACGCAAATTGATACGTGCCTGGACCCCATCCTACGATGGGTCTTTCCTTAAACATTTCATAGGCGCAATTCCAACGATTTAGTCGTTCCAGATTGCTCGCATCGGAGGAAACATTCGATATGGATGAAACGTGTTCATCGAGTTTGTCACTGCTCTCTTGTTTGTTTTGTTGTAGTGAAATACGTATGTCGTCCCATCCAAGTGTGACAAAACTGCCTATCGCCACGATGCTTATAATGATAGTTTGTAAGCGCATTTTAAATAGCATAACAACGAGTATACATGCTGCGCCAATAATAGAAATCCATGCTGCACGCGTATAGGAAAGAATCAATCCGGTGCAAAGAATGACAAAACCAATTCCAATCATAACACGCAAAAGCAAATTCATTTTTTTCTGCATTAACAAGCCGATCATGATGGGAAAAAACATAGCGAGCACGGCACCGTAGCTCGTGTGATCCTTGAATAAAGGTTCCATCACCCAATGAGATGAATCTTTGTCAAACCCGTACTGTGCATGGCGTACAACGGTATAAATTATTACAAGTGCAAGTGGAAAAAGGTAAAAGAGAAAATACTTTTTGATTTTGCTTAAGTCATGAAAAATATGAGTTGCAATGAAGAAAAACGTCGCTATAAACCAAAGACGCGTGAGCAAGAATTTAAAACTGACCAAAGGAAATTCGCTGGTAATACAAGTAAGTGCCATCCACGCTAGGTATGCATAAATCAGCATACTCATCGGATGCACAAGAATTTTTTTGTCTACGCTTTTTCCGGAAAGTGTTTTAAAAATGAAGAGGACAAGTATTCCGAAAAGCAATGGTTCTGTTGGAAGATACATGCCTATCGCAGAGACCTCAAATTCTTCAATATTGATTGATAGTGGCGTGAAGAATACGATGGTAAAGAACAGGTATTCGAGTTTATAAAATGCGGCCCAGAAAACAACCAGAGCCAATGGAAGTACAGCAATGTATGGTACTTCATTGTATATGCCAATACCCAAAAGCACTACGAATATCGCAGAGCAGAGGTAAAACCAACGTTGTGTTATGGCATTCGACATTAACGCTTTTTAAAAAAAAAAGTAGGTCTTTAGATTCTTCCTTCGAAGCGCAGTCGTTTGAAGTTATCCCAGAGCAAAAGAAAGATGACGGTGAATACAAAGGCGGATGCAGTACTCATCGCCACGATCAACCAGCGTATCGGAAAAGATTTTTTATCGGCAGCACTCGCATTGTCGACGATGCGCATCACAGGTATTCTGCTGTCGACATCAATTTTCATCAGATCATATCGCTTGCGAAGTGTGGCAAGTTTCTCATACGAACCCGACAAATTCACTTCAAGCTTATTGTAAGCTGTTCCGTACTTGGATAGGAAATCCATCTGGTCCTTTATTTTCTGTGCGCGGTCTGGATGTCCTCCGGCTATAGCCGTGCCATACATTTCTGTAAGTGCAGAAATTTGATCGCTATAACTATACACACCCATTTCCTGAAGTGTCTGCATGGAATCTTCCATCAAACGAACTTCTTCTTGTAGTTCTGTCAACGAACCTTCGGCATATTTGAAAGCCTGCAAAGCTCTGTCGCTGCTCATTTTGTTAGCAACAGAATCAGCGAAGATGGCAATGTCATTTGCCATATCGCGAGCACGCTCTGGTTTTTCATCCAATACCGAGACTTCCACAGAACCAAACTTTGTCAGTTTGGCTGATACGTTGTCTTGATATTCTCTCGCGATCAGCGTGATCGCACCACGCTGGTCTTTTTTGATATCATACACTTCCCATAAAACGTATTTTTCAATAATGCGATTGCGCACTTTATCTGAGTTGATTACCTGAAGCAGGCGCTCTGCGTCTTCTTCTTCTCCAAAAGTGAGTAAGTCTTCTTTCTGCACATCTTCAAGCAATTGTGCACCGAAGGAGTGCTGTTGTTCGGCGTAAAGCACTACGGTACTTCTGTATCTTTCTTTCATCATCAAGCTTACGGCCGCGGAAACAATGGCTGCAGCAGTGCATACAAGTATGATTGGTTTGCGCCATTTGTAAAGAAGAATGAGCAGATTCGTTGACTCTAAAGAGACAATTTTGTTTTCGTTGTTTTGGTCAGTCATGATTGTAATAATCGGTGATGATGTTTGTGGGCAAAATTAAGTGGTAGTATTCCGTGATTTCAGCAACATGGGTATTTGACGGTAATCGAGCATACCTGTAAAAAGTGTAGTTGCAAATGCTACAGCAAGGAAAACACCTGCCAGGAAATATCGATTGTGCGAATTGAAATGATCTGAATTGAGAGCGAAGCCGGTGGCAATAACAACAGACATAAAGCCAATGGTTCGTATTAAAATGACTCGTGCTGATCCATGGTGATGTCTGTGCATAACAACACCGGTCTGCGCAAAAAAGATCATCGCTTGCGTGAAACAACTGGCACGGGCAGCACCTTCCGCCCCCATTGTAGGTATATAAAAAATATTGAGGACAATGTTGTAAACCATTCCCGCGAATGCGATGTAGATCAAAGTTCTCAGATTGCCCGATGCGGTGATCAATGTTCCGGTAACATATTGAAGCGAAAAGAACAATGCGCTCAACATGAGCCATGCAAAAGCCGGAGTTGCTTCATTAATGTGCTGATCATAGATGAGGTCTAAGATTTCAAATCCGAAGAAGCAACAGAATGTGGTGATAATGAACGTTCCTGAAAACAATACTTTGAAACTGAGATGAAGAAGTGCTGTAACGTCTTCTTTGTTGTTGAGCATTCTCGAAAAAATAGGAAGAAGTAATACGGCGAACAGATAGGCGATCATGTTGGTGGCTTCAAAGAATCGAAAGCCCATCGCGTATATTCCTGCGTCAATGCTTCCCGTCATGCGTTCCAGCATCACTGCATCGATACGATAACCAATCATTGAAACTAGAATGAGCAATGCAAATGGAAAACTATTTTTCAGGACATCCGGAATTGAAATCGGTTCTTCATAGCCGAGATCTTTTTTACCCTGTGCTGATACCAATGCGAAAGCGATGAACAGTGTTATTCCATAACTGATGGTTTGTCCCCAAACCAACCATTCAATCTGGAACTTTTGTTGACCGCTGATTCCTGTCCACAGCAATGCCGACATCATCAACAAAAGCAGCAAACGATCGAGTACAGATATGATACTGTCTTGTCGAAACAAATGCAAACCTGTGAGGTAGGATCTCATGTAGAGAATCATCGATACGAGCACTTGATTGAATGCGAGGATGAGCAGCATCCACATTTGTGAGGCGCTATAACCCATCATTTTTCCAATAACGATAGCAATGATCACGTAGAGTACTGCGAGTGCCATCCGCAGAACAATCATTGTTTTGAATTGCCTCAGCGTAACTCTACCGGCGTTTGCGATCCGTCGCGTATTCCAGTTGGATGTTCCAAGATCGAGAAGAATATTCAGGATGAAGGAAAAATTGATTAGGGCGAAATACTGTCCAAACTCATATGGTCCGGTTCTGTTCTGAATTTCAGCTTCTACCACCAACAAGTAAAGCGGTTTGATCATCAGATTGAGACCGATGAGCAAAATGAGATTGGAGATGAAGGTGCGTTTCAATCAGAAAAGGATATGACGGCTATTTCAATTTATATATGCGTAATCAGTGTCGAATCGGCCAATGAGCTTTTGATCATTGAACGATTTAACCTCCGAGACTGAAGCGCAATGAAATTCCTGCAGAAATATTTGAAGTAGGGAATGACGTAGAAATTTTTGGGCGATTTAACTGATGGTCATAGAAGAATCTAATTGTTAGCTTCTCATTGACAGCCATATCAGCGCTGGTTTTGATACTGTACAATCGCTGACCAGCTGTAGGCTGACTTGTCTGTTCCACCATCTTGCGAATAATGGTAACGTTATCTCTTATGGTAAGATCCGCACGCAAATTGATGGTTGTATTCTTCATGAATTGTATAGGCAATTTGCTTCCTTTTCTGCGGCCAAAAGGATTGGGCACTTCGTTGATTTTATATCCAAGTCCAACCGTAATAGCATTGCTCTTCGTTTCCGTAATCTGATAATTTGATAAACCAAGACCCAGAGTTCTGTCCTTCTTGTACTCAAGTTTTACCTGTGGTTCATTAGTCTTTTCGGGGTTCTTCGACTTCTTCGTTTTTAACGTCATATCAAGACTAACCGGTACGATCTGTTCCGAAATATTCACATTGCTGATTTGTCGCTGCGATATATAGTTATGGAATTCGCTTTGATCCAATGCCGTTGGCAAACCATTTTCATTACTTGTGTAATTGAGATTGCTCACATAATTGGTTGTAATGGTTGATCTATAAGAATGCTTAATACTGAACTGCTTGAAATACTTTTTGATAGAAGGAATTTTCGAAAGACCGTCATAAGTCATAGTCCAGTTTGGCTGAACTTTGGTCTTAAAAGGATTAACAGAAACATCATTCGGATCCTTCCCGGTATAGGCTGCAATGAATGCAGGGACAACAACATCTTGACTGGTCGGTCCGAAGCCTGTGTAATATCCATTCAATTGCGGACTTCCTTCATTGTAATTTTCACCATTCAATTTTCCTGAGAAAGCGATACGGTTGTCGAGGAATGTTTCGAATGCTTTATTGTTCCATGCATTCTCTTTGTCATCCTTCATAAATGCTGTAGACCAAGTGTTGATAGACGCACTGAAATTACCAGTTTCCATAGGTGAGTCGAAAACATAATCATCGCTCAAATCATCCTGGCGGAAGAAGCTGGTAAGATTGCGACCTTGTGTTCTATTGGCAGCTAATTCAACTTTGAAACTCTTCACAGGCTCAAGATTGATTTTATAATTCCAGGTCTCCGTGAATGTCTCGCTGTATTGAGTATTGAGCGTTGGAAGCTGCACAAGCCAATCATTTTTTGATGCATCTACTGCGAAATTCTGACCGTTAGGTTTGCCCCATACATCTGTGTTTTGTTCTCCCAGAATGAATCCATAACCCGGCGCTTCAAATTTTTCATCCATACCAAATGCTTGGGTCTTTCTGTTATAACCAGGCAACGACATTCCTTCCGTTCGCGTGTATGTTCCGGAAACATTTCGCAACATCATCAGGAATCGCAATCCGGCATGCAACGGATTGAACTTAGCTTCTTTTTCTTCCTTTGGTTTGAGATCTTCTCCAAATCCATCTTTCTTCGTCGGATCATCTTTCTCCGATGGCTTGGGTTTTTTCGGTTCAGGTTTTTTTCCTGTATTGATGTTTTTCAGAAGTGGAATTTTGTTGTATAGCGTTTCAAGATTTCCCTGCGCATTCAGTTGGACATTGCGCGAGTTTTGAATAGTGTGTCCAAGCGAATCCTGAGTGAAAGGCGCACGATCCCAACGATACGTGGCTGCATAGCGCGCATCACTGCTGATGAAATCGATCAACGGAAATTTGTCAAAAGGCAATTTATAATTGACACCAACATTGTGATTGTACAATGTGGTGATACCACCATTTTGAATGTTGGTCCAAACTGTGTCCTTATATAAATTATACCAGTCAGTATTTTCTTTGTCGATGACTCCTCTGGGCTCTCCGACAAGAGCAGAATTGCTGGCAGTGAAATCAGTCTTCAAACTTTTCGTTAAATCATATTTGAATGTGTACTGTCTGTTCCAGTTCCAGGTCTTTTGTACTTGCGTTGTCAGAAGAATGTCGCTGTAAACACCGGATAATTCGAGTGTGTTATTTCGCACTCTGCTTGTTTCGTATCCACGGTTCATTTCAGTGTGAAACCCTATTTGCTTGTAGCTCGGATAGAAATTAAAATCTTTTATCCAGCGCAAATATTTCGAATCCTTGATGATTGGAATCTTTTCGAAGGGCTTTATTTCTTTTGGTTTGTTTTGAAAAGAGTAATCGAATGCACCTAAATATGTTTTATGCAATCTCCAGTCTATGTTGATATCGCGCCGGTATTCCTCATTGTAGGAATAAGTAACCGAGAAATTCTGAATACCATAGAAATGATCTTTTTTCTGTCCTCCAGTTGTGGGCGGCGCCGCTCCCGGTGTTCCTGTTGGTGCGGCCTTGCCTTTATCATCAGCACCTGGGCCCGTAGGTGATGGTTTGGGTGTAATTCTGACGTTTGTAAAATTGATACTTCTCCGTTTGATATAATCCTGAGATTTTTTCCTGAGCGTAGGATTTGTATTTGGTAGATCCGACATCTCAAGGTCAGGTTGCAGTGGACTATATCGCGGAGTGTTTACTGTCTCGGAATACCCAACATACATAGGCAATGCAACGCCCCAATGTTCCGGGAAGAACTTACCCATTTGAATGGTTGAATTCGCATCAAAACCAATAATGGTTTTTTGCTGACGTTGCTGAACGCGCTGTTCCAAAGCTCCCCATCCTGGGGTCGAAATATTTCCGGCAACGGCCACTGTAGCAAAATCTGCAAGTGTCGCATTCATCCTCGCTATCGCTGCCCATCCGCCCTGTTCATCGAATTCAGAAAGTCGCAATTCGTTCACCCAGATTACCGCACATTTCGGTTGACCGTCGTCGTTTTCTTTGAATACATTTTTATCCTTCGCAGGATTGCGCACACCGATCATTAAAACAGTTACGTTCGCGAGATTCGGATTTCCTTTTACTGACACTTGTGCATTTCCTATTCGTTCAGAAGTAATTGCAGAGGCCGGCGTATTGGATGATCGATTCGCTTTGAGGTTTTGCAAATCTTTCAACACGATGTCGAAGTTATTGTCCTCAGGCCAAATCGCTTCATCGTCGCCGGTGTACCAGTCCGTGACTTTCATCGGAATTTCGTACTCGTAGTAATTATCATTGAAGTCAGAACCAAGACGAAGGAAAACCGTGAGGTCTTTATCTGCAAGCGCATTTTGAATTCCCAATGCTTCAGCGTGTGCGAACATTCTCAAACGCTTGTACTGGCGTAAATCGAAATTCACTGTGCGATAGGCCGAGCGTGCATCACCGTCACCAAGGTTGCAAACTTGATAAGAAAGCGCCTGTTCATTCAGACTTCTGAGATTCGCACTTGCAACGTCCTGCTCGCGAATAATTCCCGGAGGAACAACATAGGGAACTGGATCGCGATTTCCATTTTCCTCGATGTTGACGGCAGCGATGTTGAAGATAGTTGGCGGTGGATCACCCATTTCAATTTCACCCGGCTCAAGTAATCTACCCTCAAACTTTCTCCACTCTCCACGCACAAGTTCAAGTCGTGCAAAACGCAATGTAACTGGCTCGTTCCAGCCTTTGAGGAACATGCGCATATATCGCACAGAACGAAAGTCTGCAATTCCTCCAACACGTTGCTCAAATTCTTTGATAGGAATTTTGAACTGATACCAGCGTATGGTTTTGTCACTGCCATCGGCAACTGTTCTTGTTGTTTCGAAACTGTCAGTGATATAATTTCTTCCAATATTTCCTTCACCCAAATCATTGGGACGCAAACTCACTTTGTATTGAAAATAGCTTTCGATGTTATTCAAGGTGATGTCCTGATTGATGTCTTCAGAATTGGGAAGTGTTGTTGCCGTTATCGGATAACCATCGGGAGAAGCGGTGTTTGAGTTGCCTTCATTATTGTTGAAGTATTTATAACGTTGAACGGTGCTCAGTTCAGAAGCGTCATTCTGCGCACTTCTGAAATATCTGAAGTCATCATTGGAAGGATCTTGTGCATAGGCTGAATACGCAGAATCTGTAAGAAATCCATCTACTTGCGCCAGCCAACTTGCAAAGAAGCTTTGCTCTTGAGAACTGTTCAATCCATCGAGTCCAATGTCTTGAGCAGCATAATTCCCGGTGGAATTGTCAAAAGCGTTTACAACGTTGAAATTGTTGGGTGAAGGATAATTTCCCCATACTGATTGCTCAATTTCGAGCGGACTATTCGCACTCGGGAATCCATTTTCGTAAGACCAGTTATTATCGTTCAACACATCTTCCGAAACATTTCCAAGGTTGAAATAGAGTTCACCACCGGTTGAGTTTTCAGTATTGCTGTTGAATGGATCCATCACCCAGAACTGAATGAACTGAACGTTGCTGGCTTCAAAGTCTGTTGTGGTAAGAGCGCGTTGAATTCCACCCCATCTCGTTTCCGGATCGCGCAATTTTCCGTTAGGTGTGAGTCCGGATGAAGCGGTTGTTCCATTCGGCAATTCATAATTGTATTGACCACGTTCTGTTGGATCAAATGTCAAGTCGAAGGTTGCAATATTCGGCGGAGTTCCGGGTGGTAATTGTCTATTTGGAAATACTTCACCCTCGAGAATTTCGCGCATGCGGTGATCGCTGTACCAATTACCCGATATGATATTTTGTGGTGTAAGTCCTGAAGTAGTGCGATAAAAAAGAGGGTCAATCACATACCAGCTCAATCGCGCTCGGTTGTAATTGTAGATAAGACTGTCTTCAAAATTTCCTTCAGGGAAAAGTGAGCCTTGTTGTTTCGGAGTGCTCGCCATGAACCACTGATTCAAGCTTCGCAAATCGATTACACTTTGGCTACCTTCAAAGTCATCGAGATAGGCATTACCGATTTTGGAAATGGCTTTGCTGTGTCCCGGAAAAAGTTTTGCTACTTCACCTTGTATTGTAATGTTTGATTTGGCCTTGGTGTCGATGAGTGGAATACGATCGACTAAATTCGTTAACCATGGTGACTCTTTCTGGTAATTGAAATCGGTTCCAAGTACGGTGTTATTCACTGGCTCATCGCCCATGTTCACTTTTTGTGTGACAGGTCTTTCACGAAGATTGAGAATTGTTGCTCCAACTGTGAAGTTTTTACTGAAATCATAATCAAAACGACTTCCCATCATCGTTTTGAATTGAAGATTGAACAACGAATTACTTTCAACAGAAACCTTCACCGGTTGTCCACTGCTCATGATACCGTCATTCAAAATTCGCACACGACCAAGGTTGTAGTCAACCGTGTAATCGATACCTTCTTTAAGTTTGATTCCGCCGGAAGTTACGCTCACAGCACCTTGCGGAATGTTCAAGGCATTCAATGAAATTTCCGAACCTTGCGAAGATTGATACTGTCCTTTAATTCTGAAACGATTCAGATTTGGAAAAAGAATTTGTGCAGCGGTTTTTGTCGAGTCGTAAAGTGGTTGATAAACGATTTGCTTAATGAGTTGATCGGCAACTTCCGGTTGACCGGGCAATCCATCGCGTATCTTATTTGCAAGGTGCGAACCGAATGGTTCTACGACAGGAAAAAATACGCGACCAGTTTGTGCGTCTATCAAACCCCCGGCGGTAGATGCGTTGGGAATGAAATCAAAAAAGCCATCGGGAAATGGCATTTGTTGCGCGTCGATTTTATCAAGATTCAGTACCTGCAAAAGAATTGTTCCGTTCAATGGTTCACGCGGAATGTAGTTTTGATTGACACCTGTCGCAGGATTGTTATACCAAACATCCAGACGGAAATTTTCCGGAGCCACACCAAAAGCGCCTAGACTGTAAACGTTCTTCATCATGTTTTGCCAAAGCGGTGCAGGAAATGTGTCGTTGAGTTTTACTCGTGTAATGGATGGCTTTATCAATTTCAACACAAGTGCTGAAGGTGCTGCAAAACCGTCCTGAGAAATGGTTCCAACCTGAAAAGTCTGGCCATTGAGTGTGTATTCGTAGGCAACGGCAAGCACCTCAGCATTGTTGAGTGATTGCTTCAGAGAGATAAATCCCAGTCGTGAATTGTAACTGAATTCTGAAGGCGTAAGCTTGCGCATATTGTTTACGCGTTCGAAGTGAGTTCCGTTCACCATGTTGCTGTAGCCATCAGTAGTGTTGTTAGCCAATCCTTGAATGGATTGACTGCCACTTAGAATTTGCTGAGAAAATGGCGAGTTCGGATTTGCAGGATCCGTTCCTGTAGTCTCAATATAAATGTCGTTATTGAGGTTGGAAGGATTGCCTTGTTGTGTCAGACCAATATTTCCATTGTTATAGAAAATGTTGTTTTGTAAGGGAACATTTCCAATTGCGGTAAGGTCGCTGGAGATATATTCAGGTGCTTCACCAAGGTCGGAGAATGCAACAACATTTCGAACATCTTGTGTATTCGATTGGAGATTCACCATCCACACTTCAATACGCGTAATGTTTACGCCACTAGCTACAACAGGAAGGGATGCGAGTGCGCGGTCATATTCATTGCGAAACCAGCCTGAAAGGAAATAGTGTCGATTTGCTTCATAGCTGTCGGCTGTGATGTCGTAATTCTGCGTCTGTGCACCACCTTGCACTGTAATTTCTTTTCTTTCTCCTTTCTGCTGTGAGAAGACAGTGGTGTTACGCAGGTGTCCCCACTTGGTGGAAAATTTCACGCCGAACAAACTACTGCTTCCTTGAATCAACGATCCCGACAATGGCAAGCTTACATTACCGAGCTCAATACCCTGTATGATCTGATCTTCATCACCGGTATATTGAAGTTTCATCTGATTTTCGAAATCGAAAGTGCTCTCCGTGTTGTAGTTCACGTTGAGCTTCATTCGTGTTCCGATATTTCCCACAACATTCAACTGAATTTTCTGATCGAAATTGAAAGTGGTGATTCGGCGTTGTCTTTCGGGAATTCGGGGATTGTTTGTTTTGGAAGAATTGACACCGAAGATCAATTCGGCTGATCCTTGCGGTCGAATTTCAATTTCATTGGATCCGAATATGCTTTCAAATCCTTCGCTACCTATTTTGATGATTTTGGAAAATCCCCTGGCTGCCGCATCTTCTTCTTCTTGAATTTTTTTCCAGTATTTGCTCACGTTTTCGGACTCCTGAGAATTCATATACTCCTCCAGCGTCATGGTTGTGCGAGGTCGGTAATCGAGTCCGCCAATAGTTTGCACCACTTCGTATTGACCCGTAACCGGATTGTATTCTACGTGGTAATCAATGTTGTCGGGAAGTGGAATATTAATGCCACCTGGATCGTCGGAAGGATTGGGATTGTCTTCCACAGGCCAGATAAGCGGGCCCGTTGTATCCGCCTGCATTTTGTTCAATGCAGGTCGCGAGAATTTTTCCGGTTCAATCAGCTGATAATTGGAATTGGCCACACTGAGCCACACAATCGCGCTGAGCACAAAGAAAAAACACAGCCGGGCAGCCACAGTAATCCAATTAGTGTTGTTCACTTAAGGGTCAGAGTTGTTTTAATACTTGCTTTATCAGGTCTTCTAGCGCAATTCCAGGTTGCAAGACCATGACTTTATCGAGCGTTTTCTCGGTTTTGGTTCTGTCAAGTCCCAGCGAAGTCAGCGCAGCTAACGCTTCCTGTCGCACTGTATTGTGTGAAATTGAAACTTTTTCATAATTTATTTCGCTACCCTTGGATAGTTTGTCGTGAAGGTCAACGATAATTCGCTCGGCAGTTTTTTCACCAATTCCCTTAATTCTCTTGAATCCTGCAACATCTCGCAAGAGAATCATCTGGGCAACTTCTTCCGTACTCAATCCGCTGAGTACCATACGAGCTGTGTTGGGTCCAACACCGGAAACGGAAATCAGCTTTCGGAAAAGATTCCTTTCCGCTTCATCTGCGAATCCATACAGATTAAGGGAATAGTCATTTCCATTGATGCTGAAATGCGTATAGAGCGTAATGTCTTCGCGGTCACCGAGTTTACCGAAAGTGCCAAGCGAAATATTCAGGAAATAGGCAATTCCGCCGGTTTCAATCACAGCATGAACAGGGCTCTTCTCAACGAGCCGACCTTTGATAGAGTGCAACATAGTCGTTTTGGCAATATGTCCCTTACGTCCAATGACATAGAGAAAATTACCCACTTTGGTTTTTCGCAATAAAAGCGGTTGCAACAGTAGTCATGAATTGTCCTGTCACAAAGCGATGTGGCCAAAAGTTTTGAAGGTTTTTCAAGTTGAAAAGGTGAATCATTTTTAACTCGAATCAAACGATAGAAAAATCCAGATCATTTAAGGATGATGAAAGTGATTTTTCTATCGTCGGATTTGAGAATTCCTAAAGCAATGTCATAGAATGGTGCCAACGTGAAATGCAGGTGGTATCAACGAGAAGTGAAACGGGCGTAGCTTCGATGTAAAATTAATTTCAGAAGAGTAATTATGGCCTGGGAAGTTCCAAACGCATTGATCATCGCCGGCGGCATTGGTCAGATTTTCACAGCAATCATTTATCCGTATATCCGTCATGTTGTTTTCGATTGGTACAACGATATAAAAAAGTTGAAGCCGCTGAATCAACAGATTGCAAAAACCTATGGTCGATACATTCAGGGATTGAATTTTTCTTTTGGTCTCATCGCCATCGTTTTCACCGAAGATTTGAAGAGTCAGACAGGATTGGCTGTTGCAATCACCGGATTGATTGCTTTATATTGGGTAGGTAAAGTGGGCGCGCAATTTCTGATGTATCCGATGTATGAAATTCCGAAAAAAAGAATTTTCAAATTGGGTGAAATTGGAATGAATACGCTCTTCATATCCTTCGCAATCATTTACACATGGTTGTTTATTTTCAACCTTATTCCTATGTTTTAAAATGCGGAAAATCTTTCACGCGGATTTGCGCAGATGAGGCAGCAAATTTTCGGAGATTAAAAACCATATCAAGAAATTCAAATTCATTCTTGTGTGATGAAAGCGAATTCCTCTTCACTCAGATTTTAGCATCCCACAGGCACAGCCATTAAATTGCTCTGATTCGCAGTGCAACTTGAAACACGGTTCAAAAAATCCGCGAAAATCTGCTGCCTCATCTGCGCAAATCAGCGTGAAAAACCTACCCAAATCAGCGTTAAAAGCATGCTCAAATCTGCGTGAAACAAAAAAGGGCCGCCGGTTAAAGCAGCCCTTGTAGAAAGCATATTGAAAAAAAACCACCCGTTATCTATCCATAATGCTGATCATCTTATTCTGCAATTCTCCATCGACAGAAATTTTCAGAATGTATGTTCCTGATGATAATCTTTGCAATTCCTCTGTCCATTCATAAACGTATGCGCCCATGGCATTGCCATCCATTAATCGCAATACTTCGCGACCTGAAGCGTCGTAAACACTCATCACAACTTGCGCATCATAAGGCGTGCTGAATTTAATTTTCAGCTGACCACTCACCGCTGGATTTGGTTGGGCACTCACATATGAACGCGGCGCGATTGGATTGATGACGTGAATGGTTTGTGTTTGTATTGTCGTGTTGCCACAGTTATCTGTTACCCTCCATTGTCTCACAATATTGTAAGGACATGCTCTTGAGGTAAATGTTTGTGAAAACACAACCGTCATATCTGGAGTACAATTATCAGTTGCTGTGATATTCGTTGGGATTGGAGGCAAAGGTTGTCCACACTGCGTGGCCATCTCTCCCGGAACATTGTGCAAAACAGGGGGTGTTGTATCAATCAATTCAACGAGTTGTGTAGCTGTTGTTGAATTTCCGCATTGATCTGTTGCCATATAAGTGCGTTGCAAATTGTTACCACACTCACCTGGCAGCGGCACTTCATTTACAAGCATTACAACCACGTCATTCGTACAATTGTCCGTGGCAACAGGAAGGTATGATCCCGCTGTTCCACATTCCATTTGAACCAATTGAGGAAACTCAACAAAGACAGGGGCGATGTTGTCGTTTACCGTGACAATTTGAGTTGCGTAAGTTGAATTTCCGCAATCGTCATAAGCTGTCCACACACGTTTGATCAAGTACGGACAACCACCACCCATGTTGGTTTCACTCAATTCGATATTGACGTTTGGCGAGCAATTGTCAGTGGCTGTCAGAATAGGTGCCGGCGGCACGTTTCCACAGTCAACTGTAATATTTTCCGGCACCGTGTTGAACACCGGTGATGTTTCATCGATGAGATAAATCTGCAGTGATGCCGAAGCGGAGTTGCCACACATATCAGTAGCTACCCATGTTTTTGTGATCAATGAACCGCACGCATAAGCTTGTGTTTGTGAAGACAAAGTGATGGTAGTATTCGGGTCACAGTTGTCACTTGCAGTTACAACTAATTCAGGAATAGTCTCATGACATTGTAAAGTGAGATCATCGAATGCGCCCAACAATAAAGGTGGGGTGTAATCGAAAAGTGTAACCACCTGAGTGGCAGAAATTTCATTTCCACAACCATCTGATGCTGTCCATGTTCTTGTAATTGTATATGGACATCCGCTGCCTGCAATCTGATTGAAGGCTACAGTCAAAGCATTTCCACATTGATCAATTGCTAAAACAATGGGCACTTCCGGAACCAATATGTAGGGCAATGAAATATTTTCTGGAACACCAATCAGCGTGGGAGGACTGTTTGTGTTTAGTGTGAATGTGCGAGATGCTGTTGCAACATTGCCGCAATGATCACTCGCAGACCAAGTGATAGTTCGGAACATTCCGCAGCCTACGCCGAAATCGTTGATGCTTACTTCAACAGCGATGTTGCTGTCACAGTTATCAGCTGCCGATACGTTGAAAGTAGATTCATCTGGCATATCGGAACAGCCGAATGATGCATCTTGAGGAACGTTGTTCAATACAGGCGCCACATCGTCAATGTATGTGATAGTGCGTGTTGCGGTGGTTGTATTGCCGCACATATCTGTGACAGTCCAAGTTCTTGAGAACAAGTATCCGCATTCGAGTTGAGTGGTTGTAGCACTCAATACAACTTCTAGATTTTCATCACAATTATCGCCTGCGACAACAGCTGATGATGGCACTTGTCCACCGCATGCCATTGTTGCATTCTGAGGTATGCCATAGAGTACCGGTGCGGTATGATCAATGCTGATAAATGTTCGTGTTACCGCGGTGGTGTTGCCACATAAGTCTGTGGCTGTCCATGTGATCACACGCGTAAGATTGCACGCAGTTCCATTGTCGGCATATGTTGTGGTTACTGTCACATTCGGATCACAATCATCGGATGCGGTAACACCAAGCGAATTGCCATTAGGCATTTGTCCGCAAGGTGTTTCTCCACCTTCAGGCAAATTGACAAACACCGGCGGAGTCATATCGTTGATGGAAAAATTGCGAGAGGCGCTTACGCTGTTTCCACATGCATCTGTTGCAGTCCATGTAATGACACGAATGAGTGTGCATCCACTTCCGGAATCTACGAATGAAGACGTAACACTCACTTCTCCCGGACAATTATCTGTGGCGCTCACATCATAATCATCTGCTGTGGGTAAATTCATACATACCACAGTGGCGTTTGCCGGTAAATTTTGCAACACAGGCGGAGTTGTATCAACGAAAGTTGTTGTTTGAGTTGCTGTTGAAGTATTGCCACATGCGTCTACTGCAGTCCAGATCCTGACAAGTGAAGTTCCACAATCTTGGCTCATTGTATTGGCCGACATGCTCACCATTGGTTCGGAGTCGCAATTGTCAATAGCGCTAACTATTGCGTTCGGTACCGGTTGGCCGCATTGTATTGTTGTGTTTTGCGGTACACCAATAATCATAGGAGCAACATTGTCGTTGCTTGTAAAGATTCTCGTTTCTGATGAACTATTACCACATGCATCTGATGCTGTCCAAGTAATAGTTCTTGTTTTATTACAACCAACAAATTCATCATTTTGTGTGAATTGAATACTCACCGTAGGATCACAATTGTCTGTTGCAATTACCGGTAACGAGCCACCTTCAGGTAGCGCACCGCAAGCTATTGTAGTGTTGGTTGGCAGCCCTGATATAACCGGAGGTGCATTGTCTGAAGTAGAGAAAGTACGCGATGCATTACTAAAGTTGCCGCATGCATCCGTTGCCGTCCATGTGATGGTGCGCGTCATATTACATCCAACACCTGCATCTGCAAAAGTTGAAGTAATCGAAATTTCTCCCACACAATTGTCAGTTGCCGTTACGTCGAAATTGCTTGCAACAGGAATTTCACCACAAGACATGCTTGCGGCACTCGGAAGATTTCCAATCACCGGTGGTGTCGTGTCAACGAATGTTGTTGTCTGTGTCGCAGAGCTTGTGTTGCCACAAGCATCGGTTGCTGTCCAAGTGCGAATCATTGAATAGCCACAAGCCAGCGGAACAGTGCTAGCAGACATGCTCACCATCGGACTGCCGTCACAATTGTCTGTTGCACTAACGACCGCATCAGGTACTGGTTGCCCACATTCTAGTACTGCATTTTCAGGAACATTTACCAACATTGGATTTATGTTATCCGAACTCGTGAATGTTCTTGAAGCCGAAGAAGTATTTCCGCAATTGTCAGTAGCGGTCCACGTAATTGTGCGGACTACGTTGCATCCACTTGCATTGTCTGTATGTGTGAATTGCAATTGCACTGATGGATCACAATTGTCGTTGGCATATACTTCGAAATCATCTCCTGTTGGAAGCGATCCGCATGCAACAGTTGTGTTCGTGGGAAGTGCTGCAAGCACCGGTGCCGAACTATCGGATGAAATGAAAGTTCTTGTTGCCGATACGGCGTTGCCACATGCGTCTGATGCTGTCCATGTTATGACGCGCATGATATTGCATCCTGATTCAGTATTTGAAATTGTTGATGTGATCATTACATCACCGACACAATTGTCTGTAGCCATTACATCAAAATCATCAGCGTCTGGAATATTACCACAGCTCACTGTTGCATTTGCAGGAATGCCTGCAAGTATCGGAGGAGTATTGTCGACAAATGTTGTTGTTTGAGAAACAGAAGATGAATTACCACAAGCATCAGTAGCGGTCCAGGTTCTCAATATTGAGTATCCGCAAGGCGCGCTTAGTGTGTTAGCTGACATACTTATAATTACATTCTGATCACAATTGTCTGTAGCACTCACAACAGCGGGAGGTACTGGTTGTCCGCATTCAAGTACGATATCGGATGGTGCGTTGATCAAAACCGGTGCAATCAAATCCTGCGAAGTAAATATTCGAGTTGCAGAGGTACTATTTCCGCAATTGTCCGTCGCTGTCCAGATGATGGTTCTAACCATATTACAACCTAAACCGGCATCCGAAAAAGTAGATGTAATGGAAACATTTGTATCACAATTATCTGTTGCATTGACATTATAGTTTGATGCAAGTGGCAATGATCCACATGCTACATTTTCACTTTCAGGAAGATTGTTGAGCACAGGTGAAATCAAATCACTCGTAGTGAAAATTCTTGAAAGTGTTGTCGTATTTCCACACGCATCAGTTGCTGACCAAGTGATGATTCTGGTTAAATTACAACCTGCACCATCATCATCAAATGAAGTGATGACTGCAAGATTTGTATGGCAGTTATCTGTTGCTGTTACAGCGAAATTATTCGCAGTTGGAAGATTCATACAAATCACTTCACCACCGTCGGGAAGATTATTGAGAACAGGTGGGGTGGTGTCAATGAAAGTTGTTGTTTGTGATGCACTGGAAGTGTTGCCGCATGCATCTGTCACAGTCCATGTTCGCACAAGTGAAGAACCACAAGTGGTGGAAATGGTCTCTGCCGACATGCTTATGATAGGTGAAGCATCGCAGTTGTCGGTGGCGCTTACAACTGCCTCAGCAATTGGTTGTCCGCATTGAAGCGTGCTTGCATTTGGTATCCCGAACAACACCGGCGCAAAGTTATCGCTACTGGTAAATGTTCTTGAAGCAGTCGAAACGTTTCCGCAGTTATCTGTTGCGGTCCATGTAATTGTTCTTGAAACATTACATCCAATATTTTCATCTGACTGAGCATATTGAATGGCAACTGTCGGGTCACAATTGTCATTTGCATAAACAGCAAAATCATCTCCTGATGGAAGCGTTCCACAGTTGACCGTTGATGAATTAGGAAGTCCGACAATCACAGGAGCAGATGTATCACTGGATGTAAATGTTCTTGATACGGATGAGGTGTTTCCACATGCATCGGTCGCAACCCATGTAATTGTTCTTGAAATATTACAACCAATTCCTTGATCGATGTATGATGATGTGATAAAAATATTTCCTGCGCAATTATCAGTTGCTCCAACCGCGAAATCTTCACCATCAGGCATGAGTCCGCAACTCACAATTCCATCGGCAGGTGTATTGATCAATGCAGGTGGAGTAGTATCAATGTATGTGGTTGTTTGCGTTGCTGACGAACTGTTTCCGCATGCATCTGTGGCAGTCCATGTGCGCACCAGAGCGTTGCCACAAGACGTTATTACAGTATTTGCTGAAAGACTGATTATTGGTGAAGTATCACAATTGTCAATGGCAGTTACTGTTGCAGCAGGAACCGGTTGACCGCATTCCATCGTCGACATTGCCGGCACACCGCTTAACACGGGTGCAACATTATCTGTTGAGGTAAATACACGTGATGCAGAAGTCGCATTGCCGCACGCATCTGTTGCAGTCCATGTGATGGTTCTCACTTTATTACATCCGCTGTTTACATCGTCGAATGAAGATGTGATACTCACATTTCCGGAACAAGCATCATTGGCCATCACAGAAAATGAGCTGGCCATCGGCATTTGATTGCAAGCAACGGTCGCACTTGTTGGAAGGGAAGTGAATATCGGCGGGGTGTTATCAGCCACTGTAATCGTTTGTGTTCTGGTGACAGAATTATTTCCGCACGCATCAGTTGCTCTCCATAATTTGGTTCTGGTGAATGTTCCGGTGCAAGTGCCTTGTGTTGTTACATCTGACAATTCAACAATGTTCGGCACAATACAATTATCGGTTGCTGTTGGAGGCGTGAAAACTGGTGTTGTTCCGCAATTGATTGTTTGATTACTACCTGCCTGACTAATAACTGGCGCTGTTGTGTCATTATAGTTATATGTCTGAGTGCACTGTCCTACATTACCGCAAGAGTCAGTAAGTCGGTAAGTACGCACTACGGTTCCAGAACAAGCATTTCCTGTAGGAACATCGCTAACCCATGTCACAGCGCCGCCTGTGCAAGTCTGAGAAATAACAGTTATTGAACCCGGATTAATAGGTGGCAATGAGCTGTTGCATTGAATATTAGTTGTTGTGGAACTTCCGCAATTGAGCACCGGTCCACAATTGTTTAGTGAAGTTGTCAACGGGGTTGACAATTCGAAACAGCCGATGTTGCTATTCGCGGAAATTGCAGTGATATTATTGCCAACTGTCATTCCGGTTACAACGCCATCGTTGGAAATTCCATAGATTTTATATGTGCCTGTTCCATATGAAGCAAGATTGAAAACTCCTGTAGAGTTTATTGCCAGAATTTGATTGCCGGAGTTCGTAAGAAGGAAATTATAATTTCCGGACGTAGTAGCAGTAGTATTGGCAACAGTTACTACATCATCAATCGCATCATCCGCGCAAAAAATTGTTGGTGAAGTAGTAAGGGCGAGCGTTCCTGCATCACAGTCAAAAGATGAAAAGCTGTTTGCTTTGATAAAAATTCCGGAGTCCCACTTACCATCAGATATATCGGCAATGGCGAATTTGAAATGATACGTTTGTCCGGGAATGATCTTGAGTTGCGCTGTTAATGTTACTGTAAATCCGTCATATCCAATCGTTGCGCCGGGAGTGTTGTATGTGTAAAGGCTCGAGTTATTGAGAGACTGACATGTGGCCGTTGCGCCATGCGATCCGGTTGTTCCGTTGTTGATGGTGTTGATTGAAACCGGAAGATTTGTTCCTGCAATGCGTGCAACATTTTGACTTGCGTATGCGCCTCCAAGAGGGTTTGGGCCTGTCACGAAGAAACCAAACAGGTCGTTGTATTGCGTACATACCCACTCATTGTATTCTTCAGATGCGAAGACATATTTTACCTGAATGGTATTGTTGACAGCCACAAAATCAAATTCGAAAATACATTGGTCGTGAATCGAATAATTGGTGATTGCAGCGAGATCCGGATCTGGGTTGAAATTAGTTTTGTCTCGCGAAGTATTTCCCGAATTGTTTGGTCCAATAGCGTCCGAAGCGTCGCCTGTGGTAAGCAATATTCCACTAGTCAATCCAATATTGGTGGTGCCACCATTTGAAAATAGACCGTATCCTCCTGCTGCACATTGCAAATTGACATTGGAAATTGTTACTCCGGCACCTACTATGTTACCAGCCAGTTGGGCTGCTGTAGCACTGCTGTTAACAGCCAATTGCCCGAATCCATATTTAGTGGAGCCAAGCAAAAGTGAAAACAGTAGTATGAAGTAAAGGGTAAAATTTTTCCGCATATGATGAGTGTTTGTCTAAAGTCAGGTTGGTTATTTTCGAAACGGTTGTGTTTCACATTCCATTTTCAGGTAATTATTCCATTGTTCAATTTTCCAGTCGGGTTTCTCAGAAAGCATC
The DNA here is from genome assembly GCA_043748015.1 of Flavobacteriales bacterium. GTDB lineage: Bacteria > Bacteroidota > Bacteroidia > Flavobacteriales_D > Sanyastnellaceae > JAIBBG01. The sequence continues at coordinate 9,702 of JAYTOA010000044.1, read as the reverse complement.
AATACGAGTACGGCTTGTTTGCTGGAAGTGCGCGCGCGCATCATGTACAAGTCACTCCCTCTTTCATTCATGTATCGGATCATTTCATCATCCGATTTGAAACTATATGATGACATATCGATGAGATAGGCATCACTTAATTTTTTTTCCGTTGGTAAATTCAAAACACCCTTTTCGGAAATTTTAGCGTATGCATAATCCTGTGCTGATAAACTGGAGAATAGTATCGCCAGCGATATCGTGAGAACGATTGGAATAATGTTGAATGTTCTGTTTGCGTCCATTCTGTTATGTTTAGTGCACTTATAGTATTGCATTGTTGGAGAATTTTGGATAGCTGCCTTTCATTTGGCTGTTATCGATGAGTGAATATTTTATGGATGATGTGTGACGCCGAGTCGAAGGCTGTAGTCATCATTGGAATGCATTTGTGATGTATGAATCCTAATATTTCGACATCGATTGGAATAGCTGAAATGCGAAGAGATGCCAGCAGACTGATCTTTAATATCGACCATCCTGATGCAACGAAAAGGGCAAAGTATTTTATCATCGGTACTGTTTGCAACGGCATACGCCATCAGATTTGTTCGGGTATCAATTCAGTATTGTCATCTCACATTATCGGGTTTCTTCTTCCCGAATTCTGTTTGATGAATGTCTTTGATACGATACCTTTTGTCAGAAGTTTCGATGAGTTACTGTTAGTTGCAGATTTAAGATTCATTTAATGCTGTGAATGCTTGATGTTGCATTTAGGCAAAGGGGAAATAGCAATTAGGATTTGGTGATCAGCATTTCAGACGAGTAAATATCGCGGGAATGAATTGGATCATTTTAAGTTGCTGAGTACAGCCTGTCATTTTTGAATCTTTGAATCAAAAAAAAGGCTGTCCAAATCGGACAGCCTCTTTTAATATTACTTGTCGCTGAAGCGACTGTTGTTTTATTTGCTTACAATCAATCGACCAACTTCGGTATGATCACCATTCGTCAGACGATACATGTACATACCTGTTGCAAGTTGACTCACGTTATAAGTCACCTTGTATTCAACACCGGCTTCAACAGTTCCTACGAATACATCGGCCACTTTAGCACCGGTCATACTCATAATTTCCAGAGTGCTCTTTCCTTTTGAAGAAGGAACAAAACTGAAAGTAGTGTTGTCAATTGCAGGATTTGGAGCAAGTGATACGGTGCTTACAACATCCGTGGCCATTGTAGGCTTCGATTGTTGACCAGGCATCTGTGGATTGCTGTTTCCTTGATTGTTGAATGTAATAGTCTGTGTGCAAGTGCTGCTGTTGCCTGAGCAATCAGAAGCAGTCCACTGACGAACAACATAATACTGTGGGCAGCAATCAAGCTCGAATGCAAGGTCACCAGCACCAGTCACGTTACCGCCGTTGTTTCCATAAGGTGTATTGTTCACCTGGAAGTAACCGTTATAGCTAAACCATCCACCAAAACCGTTACTGGCGTTGTTGTAGTTGTTCGCTCCGCTACCCAACTGGAATCCGAAGTAATTGTTCGCAGGTGCGTGGTTCAAGTTAATCGCAGATCCGGTGTAAGAACCAAAACCAGTCAACTCAGCGCCATCACCATTCACAAGTATGAAATACATCCAGTCGTTGTGGTTTGAAGCAACGCCTCCGCAATCAGCTTTGAAGCTTGTCGGGAAACCTTGAGTGCTCCACGCAGCCCAGTCCATTCCATTGTTGAACCACACATCTACATGCCATCCGTTGTTCGCGTTTTGTACGTTGTGCATATCCGCAGTCACGTGCACACTTCCATTTGGATACTGTACAAGATTGCCATTTGATACAGAATAGAATCTGTGTGCGCTTGGCATTCCAAACATTGCCATTGCCCAGTCATACTGGTATCCACATGGGTTATTCGCCGGACGAACAGGAGTTATCAGATTGCAATCAGCTATTGAACCTTCCGCTGGAAGATCTCCAAACATGAACTCTTCATATGATACCGCCAAGTTTCCGTTGCAATTGTCAATAGCCACTACCTGTGCAGGTGCAGGAATAGTCTCATAGCAATCAAGAACAAGGTTTGATGGACAACCGAACAACTCAGGATCTGTATCGTCATTTACAGTGATATAATAACCTGTGTAGTTGGCGTTTCCACAATCATCTACTGCCATGTACTGAACATACAATATTTGATTTCCGCAATCGTCTGCATCAACTTCAAGAACTTCAACAGTTACAACAGCAGTTCCGCAATTGTCAGTGGCTGTTACTGCAGCAGGTGCAGGAATTTCAGAAGTACACTGAACGAATACATCCTGTGGTTGATTGTCAAATGTTGGCGCAGTAAGATCACTTACAAAGTATGTCGAAGTAGCTGTTGCTTCGTTTCCACAAGCGTCTGTTGCAGTCCATGTACGTGTGATAGTAAATGTATGCGCACACTCATATTCATACACATCAGAATGTGTAACCTCCACTGTGCTGCAATCATCATTCGCTGTTGCAACTCCGAAATCGATATCATCTTCACAATTGAAACTTGCAGTTTCTGGTACAAACGTAAACTCAGGATCTGTTGTGTCTGTTACGTGGATATATTGAACGTGCGAAACGCTGTTTCCACAATGGTCAGCAGCAATCCATGTACGTGCAATGGTGTATGAAGAAGGACAGTCACCCCCGATGATAGCATCGCTTGATGAAACAGTTACATCATCATCACAGATATCTGAAGCAGTCACTAAATCCGTCTCAATAGCGTCCTGACAATCGATATAACGATCGATAGGTAATGCATCGAAAGTTGGAGCTGTAGTATCAACAATCGTGATAGTGCGACCTACTGTTGTAGAGTTGTTACAATCATCAGTTGCTGTGTATGATTCAGAAATGTATACTGTGCATCCATCTTCGCTATAAGCAATGGTTGACATTCCTTCGATGAGAAGATCTTGATCACAATTGTCTGTGAATTCAGGACTATATGGCTCATATGTTTGTCCACACTCGATGGTCAAATCAGAAATTGGATTAACGGCAACCGGAGCAATCACATCGATCACGTTAATGATCTGAATGAACTCAGTTGAGTTGCCACAATCATCACTTACAGTGTAAGTTCTAATATAGCGACCAGCGCAAGAACCAGAAACGTGTTCTTCAACATAATCGATGTATACCTCATAGCAATTATCTGTCGCAGTAATGTATAATCCACCGTATGTGTCACAAGTAACTACAATTTCAAATTCACCAACAATTACTGGAGGAGTGGTGTCTTGAACATTGATGTATTGGAAGAACAATGCGCTGTTACCGCAAGCATCTGTCGCTGTCCATACACGTGTGAATCCACTGTAGCATCCTTCTGACCAGAAGAATCCGTCTTCATGGCTGTAGGAAATAGTACTGCAATTGTCTGTAGCAACCGGTTGCACAAGCGTGATGATTTCATCACACTCAAAAGTGAATTGAGCTTGGTTGTCACCAGAGAATTCAGGAGCAATAAGATCACGGATGTGATACACTACAGTCTCAATTGTTTCATTCAAACAATTGTCCTGAGCTCTGAATGTGTAATACACATCGTAGTTGCTAGGGCAATCACCATTGATGATCACCATAGAAGCGAAAACTTCAACGTTGTCATCACAGTTGTCTATTACCTCTGGAGTTGCAGGTGCAGAATAATCAACTTCACAAGAGATCGTTTGATCTTCCGGGAAGTTCTGGAACTCCGGATTTACTGTGTCAGTTACTGTAATTACTGTTGTTGCTTGTGAAACATTTTCACAGTAGTCAATTGCAACCCAATGCCAGATGATCTGGTAAGTGCACTCATTGATTACCGCAATAGTTTGTGATGCCTCAAGCACTTCAATCTCCAATCCGCAAGCATCATAAATGTTGATTGTTGGAATAGCTGTCGGTGCTTCGTCACACTGTACAGTTGCATCCGCGGGATTTTCAATTACTGGTCCGTGTGTGTCTTGTACAGCAATGAATTGTTGTACATGAACAGCATTTCCGCAATCATCACTTACATGATAAGTACGGATGATTGTTCCAAGACATCCACCTGAAGAAAGAACATCATCAAAGGTGATGTGAACATCTCCACAATTGTCAGTAGCAGTTATTCCTACGTAAGAAGCAACAAGGTCACACTCGAGGTGAACATACATTTCGTATGGATTCACTACAGGAGGTACATTGTCAGTGATAGTAATATTCTGACTTGCAGTTACGCTGTTGCCACAATCATCTGTCGCAGTCCATGTGCGGTGAATTGCATATCCGCAAGGCAATTCGATAATGCTGCTTGCAGGAAGTATGGTCAATTCGTCATCGCAATTGTCGCTGAAGATTGGTTCAACAACTGCAGGAATTTCATCCGTGCAATTGATTACCTGATCAGCAGGCGAAGAAACGATTGTAGGATCTGTAGTGTCACGTATTTGAACTATTTGTCCGAATGAAGTTGCATTACCGCAATCATCTACAGCGGTGATTGATCTTGAAATATCATAACCACAATCAGTGATGTTTCCGATTGTACTGATTTCACTATAGTCGAGATCAGTATCGCAGTTGTCAGCGAAGCCAACAACAAGCGAAGGAACTTCAGTGTTGCATTCTACATAAATTATTTCAGCAGGAGCAGAAACAATTGATGGAGCGGTGTTATCGCCAACCACAATCAGTTGCGAAGCAGAAACAGCGTTTCCACAAGCATCTGTTGCAGTCCATGTGCGAGTGAGGTTGTAATAACAACCATCCTGAACACCTGATTCTGAGAACTCAACCGTCACATCTCCACAATTATCTGTTGCAGTTACATCTGCGACTGCGGGCAATTGTCCGCACTCTGCAAGTACATCAACCGGTACACCGTGAAGAACAGGGTCAGTAGTGTCTTGAATAGTGATGTTCTGACTTACAGTTGTTTCATTTCCACAAGCGTCAATAGCAGTCCATGATTTATGGATCAGGTATCCGCAAGGTTCAAGCATGATAAGGCTCGAAGCCGGCAATATCAAAAGATTCGCATCACAATTGTCAGTGAAAACCGGAGCAATTTCTTCTACATCTTCACCACACTCGGCGATGATGTCAGCAGGCTGGCTGACTACTGTAGGAACTTCTGTATCAAATATGATGATGGTTGTAACAGCCGTGCTGGTATTTCCACAAGCATCAGTTGCCGTCCAGATTCTGCTTACAGAATAATCACAAACATTGTCCGGATTGCCTTGGTCATGACAAAGTAGCGCACCGCTGTTCGAGTTGCCTTCGAGGAAGCTCAGGTTGATTTCTTCCATCGCGTTCTTCATAGTCTCAGGTGAATATGCATTGCTGCACCCACCAATTACATCGTTCGCAATTTGAATGACACTGTTGGCTGACATTCCAGCGAAAGGACCGCTGGCAAAAAGCAGATCTCCAAGATTGAAATTAGAAGGACCAAAGTTTGGATCGTATGCATCAAAGCCAACATTCAACATTGCAGCCATAAGCTGGTCAGCAAAATTGTTATCATATCCATCAGGAGATGGATTTACCAAATTGCCTGTCGGTAATACGAACGAGCCACCACCCGAAGGAATAAAATTCATTATTGCTTCAGGAGTTGTGAAAGTAAACGAACCTGTTGCGCAACCAATGGTCAAACCATTTGGAAAAGCTGAAGCAAAGTTCGTGTCGCGATAATCACCTGGAGAGCTGTTCGATGGAGATCCCCACGCACCCTTGGAGTAAGTTGTATACTGGCAATGCTCATTGATATCATTTGGTTCAGTTAGATCATCAAAAGTGATAATCACTTCTCCGCCACAATTATCTAGAGCTGTTGCAATTCCGAAATCGATCGCTTCGCCGCAATTGGCTGTTCCCTGATGCACAAATGTGAACACAGGAGCAATCTCATCGTTCACCGCAATGAATTGTGTACAAGAAGTAGAATTGTCACACTCATCTGTTGCAGTGTAAGTGCGTATGATGATAAATCTGTTTGTACATTCGAAATCGCTGATTACATCTTCAAAAGTAACTGTTACAACACCACAGTTGTCAGAAGCAACAATGCTGTTCACATCTGCTGCAGGTACATCACCGGCACATGTTACCACAAGGTCTTGCGGACATGCGATGGTTGGAGGTGTAGTATCGCCAACTTCAATCGTTTGCGTGAATGTAGTTGTGTTGCCATAGCCGTCAGTTATTGTCCAGGTACGCAATACATACATGTAGCAACCTTCTTCTGTAATTTCTTCAGTGAAGTTTACATCAAGTTCATTGCCGCAAAAATCTGTTCCGAATATGATTGCAGGCTCCTCAAGAGTTCCGCACTCATTGAATTCGTATGCGTCAGGAAGTCCGAAAAGTATCGGGTCGTTATCAGTTGCGATAGCGATGTCGCTGTCGTCCGTTACTGAGTTACCACAATTATCAGTTGCAGTGAAATGTCTGTGAATCACATATCTGTCAGAAAGGAAAGTCGTGTCAACGCTGTATGTGATAGTGAGGTCATTGTCACACAAATCATCAAACCTAGGTAAGTCCCAGAAGATTTCGTCCTCACAAAAGATGAATTGATCTTCAACTGCATGCGTGATGTAAGGATTGGTTGTGTCAACAATGTGAATTGTGCGAATTACAGAATTACCATTATTGCAATTGTCTGCTGCGCTATAAGTTTCAGTAATGATTTGCTCACATCCATCAGTTTCCACCTGAACATCGATGAATTGAGTCGGATTCGCATCACAATTGTCTGACCATTCCAGGTTGAAATCCGGAATGTCAGAACCGCACTCAACATAAATTTCTTCTGATTCGAGATTTGCAGTTGGAGCTGTCGTATCAACTACTGTAATTGTCTGTGATGCTGAGGCACTGTTTCCACATAAGTCACTTACTGACCATGTGCGTGTGAATGAATATCCACACTCGAGCTCAACATTTTCCGACTGTTCAAATGATACCTGAAGGTCAGATGCGCAATTGTCTTCTGCTGTTACTAAAGCTGGAGCCGGTACGTTATCGCACTCCACTGTATCATCAGCCGGCACTCCAAGGAGTGATGGATCTTCAGTGTCATTGATTGTAATCGTTTGCGATGCTGTCGCAGAATTTCCACAAGCATCGTATGCTGTCCATGTTCTCAAAATACTAACCGGACAAAAATCACTGAGTGAAACTTCGCTGTAATTAATAATTACATCACCGCCACAATTATCATCAGCATAAACATCACCCGGCGACGGTACTTGGCCACACTGCGCTGTGAAGTCAGCTGGGATATTGTGTAAAACAGGATCTACATCATCATTTACATGGATGGTCTGTGTGAAGCTTGCGCTATTGCCACATGCGTCAGTTGCAGTCCATACACGTGTGATCGTGTTGTTGCAAGATGTTCCTTCGTTGCTTTCTTCAGATGTAAATTCAGGAGCAATTGCACCGTCGCAATTGTCCTGTGCATTTACCGCTGCGACAGCAGGTACATCGGCATAGCAGGTAACGTTTACTGTTGCTACAGGTAATTCTGAAAGTACCGGGTCAAGGTCGTCGTTCACATTGATGGTCTGCGTGAAGCTTGTGCTATTGCCACAAACGTCAGTTGCAGTCCAAGTGCGTGTGATTGTGTTGTTGCAAGAAGAGCCCGGATTGGTCTCATCACTTACAAGAATTGCCTGGATAGTTCCATCACAATTGTCTTGTGCAGTTACCGCAGCAACTGCAGGAACAAAAGCATAACAGGATACATTGACTTCTGAAACCGGTAGACCTGAAAGAACAGGAGACAGATTATCATTCACATTGATGGTCTGTGTAAAGCTTGCAGCATTTCCGCATGCATCAGTCGCTGTCCATGTGCGCGTGATCGTATTGTTACAAGATGAACCTTGGTTCGATTGTGATTCTGAATAAACAGGAGTGATTGAGCCTTGGCAATTGTCACTTGCTAAAACAATTGCTGGGGCAGGAACGCTTGCATAACATATGTATGATGCGTCAGCTGGAGTATTTGATAAAACAGGTGCCGTATCATCTAATACATTAATGGTTTGAGAACATGTGCTGAAATTTCCACATCCGTCTGTTGCTTTATAAGTACGGGTAATTGTATAACTGTTGGCACAAGTTTGATCATGGATAAAGTCTCCCACGAAAGTTTTAACCGGATTTGGTGTGCAATTGTCGCTCGCAGTTACCAATGAAATATTGTGTGCTGGAACATCTGATGCACAAGCAACAGTAATGTTTCCCGGACAAGTAATGCTTGGAGGATCATTGTCAACCACACTCATCGCTACTATGCAATGGTGCACAACCGGAGCTATTACATTGCTGAATACTGTAACAGTATAATCACGAGTAACAACCAACGGACATGTTCCAGAAGTGGATGATGTGAAAGTAGTAGTAACATTTGGATTATTAATACAAGTGTAAGTGGGAACAGGCCAAGTAAAATTGTTATTGGCGTAATCAGAACAACTAACGCTGAAGTCGTCAGGGCAAGTAACTACACAAGCTCCAACAGGAACAACTGCACCTGCAGCCAGGGCTCTGTCTGTATTGCCAAGATTGCCAAGGGACCAATCTTTTTGTCTCATGTGATATGGAGAACCGGGAATGCCGGCTGCACTGTTATCACCCCAATCTTGTCCGCTTGAAATATGTCCGCCCCATGCGATTACAACATCTGATGCAGATGCAGTAAAAGTGATGGTGAATTTCAAGGCCTGGTTAGTGCCCGGATTATTCCAATCAACGGTTGAAGGCACTCCATTGATATCTGTGTAAGCAATGTTGGTAATAGTACCATTATAAATGGTCATGTAAGCTTCACCAGCTGCATTGACAGCGTTGTAAGCTGTAGTTGGCTGACCTGTAACGACTGATGGTCCCTGAGGCGGCGCCGGAATAGGAAACGTCGTTGGAGCGGCGAATGTTCCCGCGACACCAGTCAATGGATTAATAACTTCCGCAGGATGGCCAAACTGATCGTGCGGTTCCAATCGATTATAACGAGTGATAAAATCAATCGCTATCTTATTGTTTGACGTGGCGTCGAATTCCATCGTCAGTTTGATTGGAACTCCAACGGGAAGACTGGTCATGACTTGCCTGTACGCAACACTTTGTCCTTCGACGTAGTGCGCCTGATTGGCATTGACATTACCGTTCTGCCATTGCGGGGGATTTAGAGGAGCACTCGCAGGGCCGTTTGCCGATTGGCTCAGATTGGTTGATTGCGAAAACCCTATCTGCATAAAGAGTATGAGCAAGGCCACCGTACAGACTGATCGCAAAGCACGACCAGGGCTAATAATTGTAGAATTATCCATTTTGGTTAGTTAATAAGTGAATATGTTTTCTGGCACTTGTGTACCATCCGTAAAAGCAAGGGCGAAGATAAAGTCATAACTGTTGATAAACTACACTTTTAACAAATAAAGTTCATTTAGTCGAAACTTTGTACAATTACGTGGGTAGAAAGAAGAGTTTAGTCTAATGTGATTTTCGGCCATTTTTGGCGGAATCAAAGCCTGAATGTCAATGGCTTGGAGCAAAGTTAGTCTTGTAAAAGCGTGTGGATTTTTTCGAAAATGACAATCACATCGAAAAGAAAAATTTAAATGAAAAATTCTTCAGAAAAGGAAATTTCGAGTCGAAAAGAATGCTACTTCGCCCAATT
>JAYTOA010000043.1:0-11844 GCA_043748015.1 Flavobacteriales bacterium | reverse complement strand
CACGAGTGATAGCTTCAGCTCGCCTCCGTTTTCTATGTAGGCAGTTACATTTCCCTCTGCACTTTGTCGATCGTAAATGCTGTCTACTCCGAATGCAATGGCCATCGTGGCGTCTGTATTTGTGGGTATATCAAAATGGCCGCTTTCGTCCGTTGTGTCGGTGCCCACTTCTACGTATGACATCGGGCAAGTCAGGCACGTATTGGCCCATTTCGCAAATCTCACCACGGCATCAGGAACAGGTGTATCTGAGTTGATGAGCACCACCCGCCCACCGAGATAGGGAAGTTTATTTCCTTCGTTTTCTTTTTTGTGGCAAGAGAAGAGCAGAGCAATGCTTGCTACTGCGGCAAAAATTATTATCTGTTTTTTCATGGTTTGTATTCTTTAGTGGGAGCAAATGTGAATCAATTTTATTTTATAAGTTGGCATAAATGGATACTTGATATGCCATATTTATGCTTCGGGTTATTTGCTTAGTGTTTTATGCAATTGGTATATTGGCTTTAGTCTTTGTCGCATAGCATTTACGTTTAGCTGAAGACAATTCATTAATAGGTAATGATATGAATTGTCGTGTCAAATGGGGTAGGACCTGGTATACTGTAATTCCCTAGGACAAAATCGCCGTTTTGATGAATAAGAAGGTATTTTATATACTGAGGAACATTACCCTGAACCTTCCATGTGATTGGAGTTGATAAATTGACCTGTCCATCACTTGAGGCAATATTTGTGTCCCCTTGAACGTAGAGAACTTCAGGATTGAAAGGTTCTACATCTATCGCAGAAACAGTTATCCATGCAGGTGGAATCAGTTGCAATATTAATTCGCCACCACTCTGAACATAAGCTGAAACATCTCCTTGTATGCTTTCATGACTGTAAATGGAAATGGGGCCGTATGCGATAGCAATTGTTGCATCAGTGTTTTCAGGAATTTCAAACCTGCCTGATTCGTCGGTAGTATCACTTGAGACCAGAATATAAGTTGGTGGATCAAAAATGCCGGAACTCGGCGCCCATTTGAGAAAACGAACCAGAGCATTTGGCACAGGAGTGCCCGAATTCACCAACACTACACGCCCACCAAAGTGAGGTGCGTAGTTGCCGTTGTTTTCTTTTTTGCGGCAAGACATAAGAAGAGCAATGGTTGCTATGGCGGCGAAAATTATTATCTGTTTTTTCATGGGTTGAATTATTAGTGGGAGCAAATGTGAATCAATTTTATTTTATAAGTTGGCATAAATGGATACTTGATATGCCATATTTATGCTTCGGGTTATTTGTCTTAAGCAATTGCTGTACTGGCTTTATTTGAATTAATAGGTAATGACATAAGTTGTATTGTCAAATGGAGTAGGCGCAGGGATGTCGTAATGCTGAATTAATCCTACACTACATAGGATGCCGCGCTCAATAGTCCGGTGCTTGGTGCCCAATCGAGAAATCGCACAATCGCATTAGGAACAGGCGTGTCCGAAATCATTAATACAACACGCCCTGCGAAGTATGGCTTGATATTTTCCTGTTCCTCTTTGTTGCTCGAAAATAACGACAGGAGCATGATCGATGTAAAAAATGTGATTGTTCGCATATGTAAAAATTTGGTTCTTCACGAATGTAGATTAAGCATGTGGTGAAAAATCCCATTTTGAATCGACCGGAATTTTAGATTGAAAATAATTTTGCTTCTGTCTCGGAATGTTACTGGTAGCAGGCTTTTCTGAGTGGAATAATTATGCGATTGTCGCTTTGAGCCAAAACAGAATTTGCATTTTTATTCTTTCTTAAGGATTTCCGAACTCCATTCTAGTTGTTTTGGACAGATAAATCAAATGCTGGTTAACAGGCATTCTTGCTTCCTGTTTATTCAATGTTGCGCATGAGAACTATTTTACTGCGGATTAAATCGATAGTGTTACTCGTAATGGTGCACTTGAAGTTGCCTGGTTGAAGTTGTGTGATGTGTTTTTCTTAACTGGTTTTTCAGTTTGAAAATGCTGCTGTGTAACTTGATTGTAAATTTCATTTTGCCTAATTGGCGTTTGAATTTCAATGTTTCCTTAAATAAAAAGAGGCTGTCCATATCGAACAGCCTCCAAATTGAATGTCTAGCGATCAAGTTATCTCGCAATTCCAACAGCACGTTTTTCTCGGATGACAGTCACGCGCACTTGGCCGGGATAAGTCATCTCTGTTTCAATTTTGCTTGCCAGACTCACAGCCAATGCGTCAGCTTGTTCGTCGCTGATGCGATCTGCTTCAACCATCACGCGCAATTCGCGACCGGCCTGAATAGCAAAAGCTTTCGACACGCCTGGATTTTCCAAAGCGAGGTTTTCGAGATCTCGTAAGCGCTGGATATAAGCTTCAACCACCTCACGTCTGGCACCCGGACGCGCGCCACTTATGGCATCGCACACCTGGATGATTGGCGACAGAAGCGTTTTCATTTCAATCTCGTCGTGGTGAGCACCGATAGCGTTGCAGATATCGGGTTTCTCACCGTATTTCTCCGCCAGCTTCATACCCAAAATTGCGTGTGGCAATTCGCTTTCGTCATCAGGCACTTTTCCGATGTCATGTAGCAATCCTGCACGCTTCGCAGCTTTTGGATTGAGGCCTAATTCACTCGCCATGGTAGCGCAGAGATTGGCAACTTCTCGTGAGTGCTGCAACAAATTCTGTCCGTATGAAGAACGGTATTTCATTCTTCCCACCATTCTAATCAGCTCGCTGTGCAATCCATGAATGCCTAGTTCGATAGTAGTTCGCTTGCCAATCTCGACAATTTCCTCATTGATGTTCTTGGTCACTTTCGCTACCACTTCTTCGATACGAGCGGGGTGAATGCGACCATCAGTCACAAGTTGATGAAGTGAAAGTCGTGCGATTTCTCTTCGTACGGGATCAAAGCATGACAACACAATCGCTTCAGGTGTGTCATCTACAATAATTTCTACGCCTGTTTCCGCCTCTAGTGCTCGGATATTTCTTCCCTCACGGCCGATAATGCGGCCTTTGATTTCGTCATTTTCAATATTGAAAACAGAGACGCTATTCTCAACGGCATGCTCCACAGCAGTGCGTTGAATCGTCTGGATAACAATTTTCTTTGCTTCCTGATTGGCTTTCAGTTTGGCTTCATCAACAATGCCCTGAATTTGTCCTGCGGCAGCGTTGCGTGCGTCTTCTTTCAACTGCTCCATCAACTGCATTTTTGCATCTTCTGCTGACATTTTCGCCATTTCCTGCAAGAGGCCAATCGCTTTCTGATTGTTCTTGTCGAGTTCAGATTGTTTGCGTTGTGAGTTTTCAATCTGCTTGTTGAGATTGTCCTTGTAGCCGTCAAGGTCTTTTTCTTTTCGCTTGAAATTTTCTTGTTGTTGAGAAACTTCACGCTCGCGGCTTTTCAATTTGTCTTCACCTTGTTGAAGTCTCTTGTTGCGTTCTCTTACTTCATTTTCGTGCTGACCTTTCAGTTCAAGAAATTTTTCTTTGGCTTGAAGGATTTTCTTTTCTTTCAAAGTTTCTCCTTCTTTCGCTGCTTCTGAAAGGATGCTTTCTTTCTTCGTTTTCAAAACATTGTTGAAGACGAACCAGGTGATCAAACCACCTACTGCTACTCCTGATAGTGCTGCGACGATTACATAAATCAAGTCGTTCATTTCACTCTTAGTTATTATAGATTTTTAAAAAAATAATTTCTCCAACCCGATCATTCAGGTTGGTTTTGCAAAGAATAAAATCCGGAAACAGATGGTTGTTCAGCTAAGAAACTGATCCAATTGATTTTCCAATACGAGTAGTTCGGCTGACATGTCTACAGGTACTTCTACTTTTTCAACAACACGTTCCACCACGCGCTCCACGCGGGCTTCCTGCTGCACCTGTACTTTGGCCGACATCTGCAGGGCTGCCATGGCAAGCAGGTCCTGTTTATCTTTTACTGCGTAATTTTTCTGGAAAATCTGTATGCTCTCATCAATGGCTTGCTCTGCTTTGCGAATGCCTGCTTCTTCCAATTCACTCACAGTGAGTGGATATGTGCGGCCCGCAATGGTCACTTTAATTGAAACTTCGCTCATGTCTGCAATGCTTTATTTGTTGAGAAGCGTAATGCACTCATCTATTTCCTTTACCAGTTCATTGATTCTTTGCTTTGTGGCGCCCCTGAATTCTTCATCAGGAACGGCCGTCAATGAACGGGCGTTTACCATTTCGCTTGATTTTTCTATCAATTCATCTATCTGCGACTGCAATTCCTTATTGATCAGGTGCATGGATGCATTTTCCTCTTTCAGTCGCACGACCTGTTGATCCAGATGGCGTTTTGATTCGCCCAGCTCTGTGATTTTGCCGGCAATACGCTCCAGTATTTGGTTTTGCTCCATTCGGAAGGTTTTTGAAATGATTTGAAAAACAACGTTTGGTGGTCAAATGTAGAAGTTTCTCACGAAACAACAACCTTCTTTTTTCCTAGAACAAGTGTTGATATTTCAAATTATACCTTACACACTATAAAGGCATGCTTGTTGAATTTCGCAGAATATGTTTTCAGAGAATAGGCGACTCAGAATTATTAAGGCTATCATACTCATGGCTTGGCTAATCCTTGTATGCGGCAAATCGATTTTCGGTCAAGTAAAAGATTATCCAAAAGATTACTTCCGAGCGCCGCTCGACATTCCATTGAATCTGTCCGGAAATTTTGGTGAATTGCGCACCAATCACTTTCATGCCGGACTTGATATCAAGACGGAACAGCGTGAAGGATTGAAGGTCGTTTCCGTTGCTGACGGTTATATCAGTCGCGTAAAAGTTTCTCCATTTGGATACGGATATGCACTGTACGTTACGCATCCCAATGGTTATACATCCGTTTATGGTCACTTGAGTAAATACGCTCCCAAGATTGATAGTTGGGTAAAACAACAGCAATACAAGTTGCAATCGTTCAGCGTCGATCTATTTCCGGATTCCACTTTATTGCCAATATCAAAAGGTGAAATGATTGCCATGTCGGGCAATAGCGGGGGTAGTGGCGGCCCGCATTTGCATTTTGAAATCAGAGAAACTATTTCGGAAAGGGTGGTGAATCCTTTGCTTTTTGGTTTGATTGTCAAAGATAAAATTGCTCCTTCTATTTCTGGAATCTGGATTGTCCCTGTTTCCGATAGTGCATGGGTGAATGGAAATCAAATTCCGGTTTCCTACGCATCCAAATCAAGCAGTGGAAATTGCTTGCTTGCCAATCAGGTTCCGGCAAAGGTTTATGGAGATTTTGGATTTGCTGTGCACACAACTGACATGCTCGATGGCAATGAGAATCGATGTGGTATTTATCGCATTGATTTTTTCGTTGACAGTCTTCAGGTTTATGGTCAGCGCATGGATCGACTTGATTTCACCACCAATAGAGCAATGAATGCACATACTATATATGAGCGATTCAAAAAACACAAGAGTTCTATTCACGGATCTTATCGCTTGCCTGGAAATCCATTGGACATTTATGAGAACCTTGTCAATGATGGAATAGTAAGTTTTAGGGATGGCAAATTGCACCAATGCGAGTATCGCGTTCTCGACATAATGGGCAATGTAAGTACGATAAAATTTAAGGTGCAGGCGCTGGATAAACCTCCCGGAAAGCATGTTCCGGCGAAGGATGTCCTGGCGTCATGGAATTGGGAAAAGGACAATGCAATTGTAACTGAGGAAGTAAAAATGTCATTGAAGGCTTATACCTTGTATGAAGATCTCGACCTGACACTCAAGAAAATGAGCAAGATGGAGAATGTTGTCGGAGGGATTACTTATTTGATTGCGTCTGCTTATGAGCCGGTTCATAATTCGTACGACCTTGCCATCAGAGCTGATAAAGTGAAGCCTGGTTTTGAAAACAAAACTATAGTCGTGCGATACGATCCCGACAAGAACAAAGTGATCAGTGAGGGCGGAAAGTATGACCAGGGTTGGATCACTGCACAACCAACTTACCTCGGATATTTTGCATTGAAAACGGATAGCATTGCTCCAGCCGTGACAATAATTGATTTTGCGACAACAATGAAAGGAAGGTCACAATTTTCAATGCGCATCTCCGATGGATTGTCGGGTATTGATCAGATTATTCCTAAAATCGATGGCAACTGGGCGTTGATGGAATACGACGCTAAAAGCAGTCGGCTTACTTATTACTTCGATGAGAAATTTCTCTCTCACGGCAGACATACTTTTGAATTGACAATCATAGATGCTGTGGGAAATGAGAAGAAGTACAGCAGTGTCTTTGATTGGTGATAGTTGATGTCTTCTGACCGATGGAATTTTTTTTGTGGGGAGTGACATTTCATTTACATTAGCCATGCTAAAACCAATTAAACCATGGCTATTTCTGTCACTTATGTTACAACTGGAGTTTCGGTCCCAACAGGTTATTCTCCGCCATATGGTCACGCTACTACAAGTGGGCCTATTAGAAATGACATCACTGTGCGTGTCGCAGGAAGCGATAAGATTGTCGATCCTGTCACATCAAAAGATGTTTTCAGAGTCGTAATCGAGATCATAGGATTAAGTGATCCTGATCCACTAAAATGTACTCACCTTGATACTGCTTTTACAGTCATCTCAAATTCATCTACGCAAGGGTTTTCTGTTCGCAGTGGGGATGCAAATCAATTCGGAAACCTCAAAAGTGCTTTTTTGCTGACTTTCACCAACCTCACTTCTGCGCCCAATAGAATTCAGGCCCAAGTGGGTGTAAAAGGTCAAGGAGGCGGGCAGAATACCGTCTATGTTTTTTCAAAAGGAATTGGTACTGAAACTCCAATTTTTGTGCGCTTTTTAAATTTCTTGAAGCGATTTTTTATGGGTAAATGATCAGCGGATAGGTGAATCTTGCTTGCTGAAAAATCGAATTTCTGAGCATTACATGCTTTTATTTCACTCATTGATGCATTAACTAAAACCAACTAATATGTCACTAGAAGCAGAGTACGACGATCTTTTAGGTCGTCCAACATTTAAAAAAGAAGTAGAGTACTTTCTGGAGCCAAACATCGACAGGAGCGATATCAAGGTTCGATTCGAGGCGAGTTTTGCTGTGCAGAATCCGGTGAAACCTGAAGACGATTATATTATTATCCTTTCAGTAATGGGTGTTGACGAAACTGATCCGGTGGACAGCACTCATATAGATGCCGAATTCGAATACCTTATTGATAATCGAGAACCGGGAGTGGCGGTGAACACAGGTGATGGCCTAGAATACGACAATCTTGAAAGTGGCTTCCGGTATATTTTTCAAGATCTAAAGGATTGGCCACCTTCGGTTAAAATTGCCATAAGGCCAAGAAAACCGGGAGGGCAGACTACAGTGTATGTCTTTTCCAAGGGTATAGCTCTTTGATTTTTACAATGGATTTTTTCACCTCGTTTTGCAAGAGAAAAAGTAATGTGATGAAAAATTTTGGGTTGACATGCTTGATCTGTTTTGCTTTTGTGATGACATCCATTTCACAAGACAGAATTCCTGGAAAGAGGGAATCTGAATATGGCGGGGTTTACGAAATTTATAACAACTCTTCTCTTTCATTGCCTAAACGGCGGAATATACTTGACTCACTTCTGAATGAGTATCGAATAGCGAGCGACACTTGTGGAATAATCAAAGCAATGAATTACAAGTCAATCATTTTTGATTTAATGGGTGACCTCGATTCTGCCATGACTTATTTACTCTGGGTGCAAAGTCATTTTGCTTCCGCTTGCGATAGTACTGACATTCTTGAATGTTATAGCTTTATGTCAGCCGTACAAATAAGTTTTTCTGAATTTGAAAAGGCAGATAGTTTGTCGAATGTTGGCCTATCGCTTTGGAATCATTCATGGACAAGTATCGCTTCTTCCCGTAGAGTTTATTTTAATCTTTTAACCAATAAAGCCATTGCTAACGCAAGCTTAGGAGACTTAACAGATGCGGAAAAAGCCTTCGCGGATATCAACACAATGGCCAGTCAATACAAGGATAGTCTACACTTTGAAAAATCGTTTGTTAACCTCGGTACTCTTTGTGCATTGACGGGTCGATATACGGATGCATTGAACTATTTTTCTGAGGCGCTTTCATCGGCAAAATCGCGTAACTATATCCCGATTCTCGTTGATACTTATTTGAATTTGTCAGGCGTTCATCAAGATCTCGGTGAATACAAAATTGCACTGCAATACTTGGATTCATGCGAAAAATATATGTCAGTTAGCAATCTTCAAATGCAGAGTCAATTGAATAAAAGCTATGCATTTCTGCATAACAAAATGGGTGATTATAAGAAGGCATATGAGTATCAATTGAAGTTTCAACTGATAACTGATAGTCTATTTTCTATGGAGAAAGTAAACGCTATTACCGACGTGCAAGAGAAGTATGAATCAGCTCAAAAGGGGCGGCAGATTGATGAACTTACATTGCAAAAACTCAATGTTGAATTGAGTAATGTGCGTATCAGCCGTGCAAGAAATGCGATGTATGCGGGCGCAGGTTTGTTGTTGTGCGCAGTTTTATTCCTGATTAATCGTTATCGAATCATAAGCAGAAATAGAAATTTATTACAGCAAAAAAATGATATGATCCAAATTGAACGTCAACGTTCGGATGAATTACTCAAAAACATTTTGCCTTTTGAGGTCGCTGAAGAATTAATAGTTTCGGGAAAGGCAACTGCAAAGGAATTCGAATGTGCAACAATACTATTCACTGACTTCAAAGAGTTTACAATGCATGCGGAAAAGCTAACTGCGGCCGATCTAGTTTCTGAACTGGATGCTTGTTTCAGGGCTTTTGATGGCATAGTGGGGAAGTATGGTTTAGAGAAAATCAAAACCATTGGAGATGCATATATGGCTGTGTGTGGTTTGCCTGATAAGCGAATGCATGTTCCGGAAAATGCAATATATGCAGCGCTTGAAATGCAAGCTTTCATTATGGATAGATCGCGGCAATTCGCTAAATCAGGCTTGACAACATTTGAAATGCGCGCTGGAATTCATAGTGGATCGGTGGTCGCTGGTGTCGTGGGCGAGAGAAAGTTTCAGTATGACGTTTGGGGTGATACCGTCAATATTGCTGCCCGTATGGAGTCTTCAGGAGATGTTGGAAGAGTGAATATTTCTGATGCTACCTATGAGCTGGTAAAGGGCATTCCTGATCTTCAATTTGAAAGCAGGGGTGAGGTGATAGCGAAAAACAAAGGTGTCATGAAAATGTATTATGTGGCGAGAAGTCTGGCCAGCACTCGATCAGAACTCTTGAAGACAATTCAAAGCGATGATTTGTAGAATTGGGCAATATTCTTTTAATATCGCAATGTTTTCCGAGACTATTTTCTTGGAATCTTATTCTTCAAACTATTGTTTCAAAAAGACCATAAACACTTTCAAGCAATTTGTGCGGCTAACGGACTTACGTTGAGTTACGCGTACAACAAACAAACACTTTATCTTCTCAAATCAATTTTTGAAGACCGCGAGTACGCGGATTTCTTTCCCTTTTACGAGTCCGCAATTATCGTTGATGTTGGCGCTCATTATGGGTATTTCTCCATTTTCGCACATCTGAATTCTGACAAGTCATCCAGAATTTTTGCTATCGAACCTGATCCGACCAATTTTACTTTACTGCAGAAAAATCTATTCGATCAAAGAATTGAGAACGTGAAATCACTGAATGTGGCTGTCAGTGCAGAAGTGGGTGAAACGTCATTGTATCTCGGAAATAGCGTGAACAGTTCTTTGATTGCAAATTATGCTTTGAATGAAGTGAAAGCAGATAGCATTCCAGTGCGAACCTCAACGCTTGCTCAAATAATCGTTGAAGAAAAATTGAGTCGAATTGATTTTTTAAAACTAGACTGCGAAGGAGCAGAGTATGCAATTCTGTTGGACGCTGACTCAGTAGCATTTGAAAATGTCACCACTATTTCTATGGAGTTTCATGACCTGAAAGACGCTAGATTTACTGGAAATGTCTTGTCAGAAAAGTTGGTCAAAATGGGTTTTCGAATCGTGAAATTTCATTATGAAAAAACAACCCGTGGATTGAATTTCGGAAAAATAATAGCGACCAGATTGTTGTGATTGAATGATTTTTTCTGATTCGATTCAGCCTGGGTTCAATTTCAGAAGTTCGACACTGTTATTTTCGCACACATATTTCCAATACAACATGAATAAAATTGTCTTGATTTTTTGTTTAGGTTTTGTCTTCTTTTTATTCGGATGCAATGAAGTGTCGGATGAGTGGAAACAGGCCGCCGTTGTGGCCGCGTCAATTCATGGAGCAGTTGCTCCCAACATTGTTTTTGATGCTAAAGTTGGTGAAGATGGCCAACGCTCTAATATGGTTCGCATCAATTTAGGAAGAATTGAATCTGTCGACGACGAATATCCTGCAGATGCAATTACTTCTACAGCCGCGATGGCTTTGATTCAGAATGTAAAGTTGGAAACTCGTCAGAAATTCAATGAGGTTCAAGTGCTGTTTGATCGTGGCCAAGGACTGGAGGAGAAAACCTATTCAATAAAGTTTATTGAAGAGGCAATCACTCTCATGCCGGTAATCACTGATTTTCTTGAAGCACCCGCTGCACAAGGTGCGGAAGAACGTCGGCGATGTGTGGATCTGACTACTGTTACAGATTCTGTGTTATCGCTTTTTACAAATGCGCTGATAGAAGTGGAGAATAAACAAGGTCCAACACTGATGCATCAGATTGGAGGGTTTCGTTTCGATAAAATCAAAGCAAGTGGAGAACAGTTGTTGGTTGTGTGGGCAACGTCAATTAAAAAGAACACGCAGATACCCTATACGTTTTACGTGTCGAAGAAAACCGGGAAAATTATTTCAATCAGTACAGTAGCATTTAAATAGCAATCTCATTTAAATCTGTCCGCTGAAATATTCAGCCAATCCAATGTGGATAGGGCGAAAATGTCATCAATGACCGTCTTTTCAAGACCCATGTCTTCAATGAATTTTCCGACTTCGAGATCACCTAGTGGAAATGGATAGTCAGTTCCCAAAGTGATTTTTTTCGATCCTTTCATTTCGAGTACAAAACGAAAGAGTGCTTCGTCATGAGTTGCACTGTCAACCCAAAACTTGCCGATGTATTCACGTGGATTCACCGGATTATCTATCGCCACCAAATCAGGACGGCAATTGAAACCATGTTCAATTCTTCCAATAGTCGGAAGAAACGAACCACCTGAGTGAGCAAAGTTGAATCTGATTTTAGGATGCCGTTCCATCACACCTCCAAAAATAAGTGAGCAAATAGCACGAGAAGTTTCTGCAGGCATTCCAACCAACCAGGGCAGCCAATATTTTTTCATGTCTTCCTGGCCCATCATGTCCCATGGATGGACCAGCACGGACATGTCCAGATCTTCCATGGCTTGCCATATTGGATTGAAAATAGTTTCGCTCAGATTTTTTTGATTCACATTGCTACCGATTTGTACGCCATGTAATCCGATGGATTTACATCGTTCGAGTTCAGCAATTGCAAGATCTGTGTCTTGCATCGGAATTGTTCCAAGGCCAACATAATTTTTAGAATGTTTGGCCACAATTTCCGCAATGTGATCGTTTAGGAATTTTGAAATGACCAGGCCATCTGTTGGTTGAGCCCAATAGGAAAAGAGCACCGGAATGGTGCATATTACCTGCACTTGCGTGTGGTATCGATCGTATTCTTCAATACGCAAAACTTCGTCCCAACAATTTGATTCTATTTCGCGAAAAAATTTTTCGCCTTGCATCATGCGCGCATA
>JAYTOA010000042.1:0-3710 GCA_043748015.1 Flavobacteriales bacterium | reverse complement strand
ACCACAGTAAATTTCCTTCGCACCTGTCTCATTTTCCTTCTTTACTTTTTACTTTTTAAAAACAAAATCACGATTGGCGAATTGATGACGTTGATGTTTTACAGCTTCTTCATCTTTGGGCCTTTGCAGGAACTGGGAAATGTGATTGCCACTTATCGCGAGGCGCAAGCTTCACTCAAAAATTTCGAAGAGATACTGAATACTCCCGTTGATCCAACTCCAGCCAATCCAACATGTCTCAGTGCCATTGAGCAATTCGAATTCGATAATGTTTCCTTTAAACACAAATCTGCTCAATCGTTTGCATTAAACAAGGTTTCTTTTAAGGTGAACAAAGGAGAAACGATAGCCTTTGTCGGACCATCAGGTTCGGGAAAAACAACTATGGTGAAATTGCTCATAGGGCTTTATAAACCCACTGAAGGAAGAATTTTGTACGACAACTTCAACGGTCGTGATATAGATATGAATTCCTTTCGCGAACAGATAGGCATGGTGACGCAAGACACGCAACTCTTCGCAGGTACCATTAAAGAAAACCTTTTGTTCGTACAGCCGGATGCTTCAGATGAGCAAATCATTACTGCTCTTGAAAAAGCTGCCTGTCAGAAATTGCTAGCTCGTGCGGAAAATGGCATCAACACAATGATTGGCGAAGGCGGAATAAAAATTTCCGGCGGAGAAAAACAACGACTTTCCATTGCGCGTGCCTTGCTACGGAATCCGCACCTACTCATCATGGATGAAGCTACTTCGGCGCTCGATTCAATCACCGAGGAAGAAATAACCGACACAGTCAAACTCATTCATCACTCACAAAATATCATGACGATACTCATCGCTCATCGATTGTCAACGGTGATGTATGCTGATCGAATCTATGTTCTGGAACAAGGACAAATAGTAGAACAAGGAAATCACGACGAACTGGTGAATGAAAAAGGACTTTACTATGCGATGTGGAGACAGCAGATTGGCGAGCGTAAGATGGCGGTGGCTTCTTAGACAATTGGTGAATTGACGATTTGATGAATTGGTGATTGCGTTTGAATGGCGGGGATTTGCGATTTGTAAGTTCTGATTTGAGGCGGCACTACTGATTCATTGCACATTCCCCAATAATCCCGCAATCCTAATTCCAATAATCCTGCAATCCTAAATCCTAACCCCCAAAACTCACTCAACTTCCTCCTCAGGCTTAGGAGAAACACTCGGAACCGTGGCATTGGGAGATTTAGGTGCCGACGATTCCGGTTCAATCTGATCGAGTTTCAATTCTGCCTGCTTGCGAATTTCATTCGTCGTTTTCATGATCTCTCCCTGAATTTCTTGCGTCGCGTTTCGGAATTGATATACCGCTTTACCCAACGTTTGCGCCAAAGCCGGAACGCCCTTGGCACCAAACAATAACAGGTAAACAAACAAAATCAAAATAATCTCTCCCGAACTCATTGGGCAAATTTACAACTTCTACTTTGCGTGTACTTTTAAAAATCTTTCGTTAAGAGAACAACAGCACTCACTATGCGACTACTTTCGAGCCCGTTTTTATTTGTATAGATGTCCAACTCAGAAACTGTCAATCGCGTCACCGCTGCCGGTATACTTGTTACTCTCGGAATTGTCTACGGTGATATCGGAACTTCTCCACTTTATGTAATGAGCGCCATTATTGGCGACAAACCCATTACTGAAGGTCTAGTATATGGTAGTTTGTCCTGCGTATTCTGGACACTCACATCACAGACAACGTTCAAGTATATCGTTCTCACTTTGCGTGCTGACAACAAAGGTGAGGGTGGAATTTTTTCACTTTATGCACTCGTACAGCGGAAAGGGAAATGGCTTTTCTGGCCCGCAATGATTGGCGCAGGCACACTTATGTGTGATGGAATGATCACTCCCCCTATTTCGGTATCATCTGCGATTGAAGGACTCAAAGTCTATAACGAACACATTCCTGTGGTGCCCATCGTAATCGCGATTCTCACTTTGCTCTTCATATTTCAGCGATACGGAACAAAGCTGGTCGGCAAAACATTCGGACCAATCATGATGCTTTGGTTCATCATGCTCGGTACACTTGGCGTTATTCAGATAGCAGATCATCCGCAAGTTCTCAAAGCGCTCAATCCGATGTATGCCTACAACCTGCTTGCAAATTATCCGCATGGATTCTGGCTGCTGGGTGCGGTATTCCTTTGTACTACCGGAGCTGATGCACTGTACAGCGACCTTGGACATGCGGGAAGAAAAAACATTCAAGTGAGCTGGACATTTGTAAAAACTGCTCTCGTCCTTAACTACATGGGACAAGGCGCTTGGATCATGAGTCAGCCAAATCTTGATGGCCGCAATCCATTCTACAGCATTATGCCCGATTGGTTTTTGATGCCGGGAATCATTATTGCCGCTTGTGCCGCAGTTATCGCGAGTCAGGCTTTGATTACAGGCTCTTTTACTTTAATAAGTGAAGCCATCAACTTGAATTTCTGGCCCAAGGTTGCAACCAAATACCCAACCGAACAAAAAGGGCAACTTTACATTCCAAGTGTCAACTGGCTCATGTATGCCGGCTGTATCGGTGTGGTTCTCTTCTTTGGTGAATCAAAAAAAATGGAGGCGGCATACGGTTTCTTCATCACCATCACCATGATGATGACTACGACGTTGCTTACTTATTATCTCGAATATAAAAGACATTGGCCGACCTGGTTGGTAGGTCTGGTATTCGCGATCTTCATCACTATTGAATTTTCATTTTGCATGGCCAATATCACCAAGCTGAAAGAAGCATGGATGATGATACTCGTTTACCTCGTTCTCATTCACGTGATGTGGATCACTTTCATGTATCGGAAAATGAGCAACTACTTCCTGCAGTTTGAAGATCTTGATCAATACATTGGAACGTTGAGAGAACTTTCTGCCGATAGAAGTGTGCCTAAATACGCAACGCATCTGGTGTTTCTAACAAAAGCGAATTTCAATCACCAGGTGGAGAAAAAAATCATGGAGAGCATCCTCGCCAAGACTCCAAAACGTGCCGACATTTATTGGTTTGTGCATGTCGATCGCACGAACGAGCCATACGCTCGTGAATATCATGTAGAGGAATTGAGCAATGATTTAGTCATAAAAGTAAATATCAAACTTGGTTTCCGCGTGCAACCACGCGTCCACAATTTCTTCCGATACATCGTTGATGAAATGGTGGAAAAAGGTGAGATAGACCTCAAGGCAAAGCCTGAACCCTATTCCAAATACAACGACGAACACGATTTCAAATTCGTTGTTCTAGAGAAATTCCTTTCTGCCGACAACGAGCTCAACGTGCGCGACAGCTTTATCACGAACGCCTACATGGCTTTGAAGAAAGTCAGTCTATCCGACATTGATGCGTGGGGACTTGAAGAAAGCGACACTGTTCTCGAGAAAGTTCCGCTGGTTGTCAATCCTGCACAACGCGTGACGTTGAAGCGGCTTGAGAAGGAGTAGTTGCCCTGCAATTATTGAATGGTTTTATGCTCCAAAATTTAGTTGTCGATGAATTAAATTGTTATCTCTTCATCAAGTAGTACCTAAAACATACACCTATTTGAACGCGAGGTTCAGTAACAAGTATGTCATTAACCTTAGGTGTTGATTGAATATTTTGATGCCATTCCACATCTTGAGAAAGCTGAAATTTCAAAAAACGACGATCTGGC
>JAYTOA010000041.1:0-7949 GCA_043748015.1 Flavobacteriales bacterium | reverse complement strand
CAAAACGCGTCCTTTGTTTCTCATGAATAGCTCAAGAAGTGCAAATTCCTTCCCTGTAAGATCGATTTTTTTCCCCGCGCGCGTCACTTTATAACTGTCAAGATTCACTTCCAGATTGGCCACCTTCAGAATGTTGCTCTGATTATCCTGCGTATTTGCGCGCTTGAGTAACGCTTTTAGGCGCACAAGCAATTCCCGAAATTCAAATGGCTTAACAAGATAGTCGTCGGCGCCTGATTCGAATCCTGCGATCTTGTCTTCGGTAGTTCCCAACGCAGTTAGCATCAATACAGGAACATTTTTATTTTTCTGTCTGATCTCACGGCATAGCTCAATGCCATTCTTAAGAGGCAAGTTCACATCAATGATTAATAAATCATAGGGATGATTATCTGACATTTCCTTACCCTGTACGCCATCATAAGCTACATTGGTTGTGTAGCCGTTTTCTTCAAGACCGAGTCTGATATAGGAGGCCACTTTGGGTTCGTCTTCGACTATTAAGATTTTCATAGTAAAATAAAACAGCAAAACTATTTGAAACGGACAGTCAGAACTCTATGATTCTTCTTGATTCGATTAAAAGATGGTTAACGGAAACGGTTTGGTGATGATGGCGATTCGTCAATCCAAGTTGTGAATTTGATTTGAGTGTATTGTACAATGACTGTTGCCAAAGGGCTGTAGCGATTGCTGTGTGGTTGTCCGTGGGTCATAAATTCCTTTTGGTCGTAATGTTTGTATCGTTAGTGCACATTAAATTTCAATGAGCCCGAAACCAATAGGTGACTCATCGAGTAGAAGTGGTGTTCCATTGCCGCAACATACTTTAAATAAGCATTACCAATGTTTAAACTTTTATCATTCATAAACCATATTTTTTTAATGATCAAATCAAAAATTAAAGGCTCCTTCACAAGTTTTTCGGGTCTTGAATCGATGATATCGTCATCAGTATTCTTCGTGAGTATGTTCCTCTATTTGCCAAACCTTTTCGGACAGGCGAAGATTGAATACACAACAACCGGCACATGGACTTGCCCTATCGGTGTAACTTCTGTTACGATCGAATGTTGGGGCGGCGGCGGTGGTGGCGGTGGTGCATCCGGTTATAGATCATCTGCGGGTGGTGGTTCCGGCGGTGCCTATGTCGTTAAGACCAACCATGCTGTTGTTCCGGGTACAGCTTATACAATTACCGTCGGTGCCGGTGGCTTAGGAGGCGCCGCTTCAAGCGGTGCAATTGGAGCTTCAGGCGGTGTTTCGTGGTTTGGAACGAGCACGACCATCAAAGCTGTTGGTGGTACGGGCGGATTAGGTGCTGCTCTTGATTATCAATCCGCCTTGGGCGGAATTGCTGTTGTTGCCGGTAACACTGGAGGAACAACAAATTTTTATGGTGGAAATGGAGCTACCGGACAATGGGGGGCAAAGAATGTTGGATATGGTGGCGGTGGTGGTGGAAGTGCTGGTTCATATTCTGGCGGTAATTCCGCTAATGGATCACAAGGAGGTATAGTTGTGCAAAATGGCGGCGCCGGTGCAAATGGCCGGGCATTGAATGCCAATGGTGCATCCGCTGCGGAAGTAGGTGGGGGTGGTGCAGGTGGTAAAACACACAACAATACTAACCGAAAAGGCGGAGATGGTGCAGTAGGAAAAGTTGCAATAACTGTTCCCTCTATCTGGTACAACTCTTTGACAGGAACCAATCTCCACACCTACAATCCTTACACTTTGGGTGGAATTGTTTCTCCCAATATTACTGTTTCAGGAATAGGGCGTGGTTCAGGAATTGTCGGTGTTAATTCCACCGATAGCTATATGGCAAATAACTGGATTGGTGCTTCTTTGAGTACAGACAAGTATTTCTCTTTTACAATGACTCCCAATTCCGGTTTTGACTTGAATCTTGTAACCTTTAACTACTCAATTATCCTATCGTCAGGAACTGCCTCTTATGCCCTTCGTTCAAGTCTCGACAATTTCACAAATAATATTGGAACAGCGACAGTCGGCGTTTGCGCAATTTCTTTATCAGCGGCGGCTTATCAAAATGTTACAGGACCTATTACTTTCAGATTATACGCATGGGGAGCTTCTTCAAGCACGGTAACCTTGGCTGTTAAGGACTTTAGCTTTATGGGTGCTACCGGAGGACTACCAAATTTCTCTTCGTTCACACCCTCAGCGGGTTGTGCTGGTTCGGGAACCAGTGTTTACATCAGCGGATCAAATCTGAGTTCTGCATCATCTGTAAAATTTAATGGCGTGAATGCTGCATTTACTGTAAACAGTTCGTCGGTAATTACCGCGATTCTTCCTTCCGGTGCAACCACAGGTAATATAACAATCGCTTTTCCGACAGGAACCATTACTTCACCAAGTATATATACTGTGAATAGCTTGCCTACACCATCCTTTACTCTCACCCCGGGTGCTACAACGTGTACCGGTGTGGAAGTCACTTATGCTACGCAGTCCGGTAGTCCTGATTACTACTGGACATTTTCCGGAATTGCTGATGTCGACTATATCATTACCGACGGTGCTGCAGATACTCTTGAGCATATCACAAAAGTGAAATGGCTTACTGAAGGTTCACGAACAACTACGGTAAACTATCGCATCAACAATTGCCTTGGTGCTACAGCTGCCTCATATCAAATGACTGTTTCAGCATCTTCCACTATGCAACTGACATGTCCGTCGAATATAATAAACTCAACAACTTCCACGACTTGCAATAAACTCGTAAGTGTTCCAAACCCTCTGGTTTTGGGAAGTTGCAGCACTTATATTCTTAGCTGGACAATGACCGGCGCTGTAACTGCTTCTTCTCCTGTCACCGGTGTGAATTATGTAGGTAATTATACATTCCCGTTGGGAGTAACAACCATCACTTATACTGCAACTAATCTTGCTGCACAAGTTGCGACTTGTTCATTTACAGTTACGGTGACTGACAATACAAATCCAACAATTGCTTGTCAGGCGAACGCGAGTGCGAATGTGGCGGCATCAACGTGCGCAGCTTCTGTTGCAACATCGAATCCAACCTTTTCTGATAACTGCTCTGTCTCAAAACTCACCTGGAGTTTGACTGGTGCCACGGTTGCAACATCTCCTGTTACCGGAACAAATTACGTGGGAACACGATCGTTTAATGCGGGTGTGACAGCAGTGACATATACTGTCACTGATGCATCAGGTAACACAAGTAGCTGTTCATTTAACGTTACAGTCAATGACAACATCAATCCGACTATTCAATGCTCAGGACCTTTAAGCGCGATCCTTGAGGCGACATCTTGCACAGCAAGCGTCAATACGACGAATCCTGTAATTGCTGACAACTGTTCGGTGACTCAGCTCACCTGGACAATGACAGGAGCAACTGCTGCTTCATCACCGACTTCAGGTATGAATAATATAGGCAATTATTCATTTGGTCGTGGTATTACTACTATAGTATACACCGCAAGTGATGCCGCAGGCAATATTGCAACTTGTTCTTTCACAGTCACAGTCACTGATACAATTGCTCCAACTATCGTTTGCCCGGCTAACATTACAGTAAACGTAAATGCCGGTTCTTGCGAAGCAACAGTTGGAACGCTTGTTACTCCTGTGACTTCGGACAATTGCAATGTGGCTTCTGTAACAAACAATCATCCATCGACGACATACTCCATTGGAGCTAACACGGTGATCTGGACTGTAACAGATGGAAGCGGAAACACGGCGACTTGCTCGCAGACCGTTACGGTGATTGACAATATCAACCCGACCATTACATGTCCTGCTAATATCACTGCGAATGTAGTTGCAGGATCATGCACAGCGACGGTTGCATCACTGGGTACACCGGTTACTGCCGACAACTGCGCCGTAGCTTCCACAACCAATAACTTTAATTCAACAACTTTTCCGATTGGAATAACATCTGTGATTTGGACAACAACGGATGCAAGTGGTAATACCGCATCATGCACTCAAACTGTAACGGTAACAGATAATATCAACCCAACGATTTCTTGCCCGTCAAACATTACTGCAAACGTATCAGCCGGAACATGTACAGCCTCTGTAGCAACTCCGAATGCGACTCCTGCAGACAATTGTGCAGTAGGTAAATTGACATGGTCACTTTCCGGCGCTACTGTGGCAGTATCTCCTGCAACAGGAATAAACAATGTTGGAACTCGCACTTTCAATGTAGGAGCGACCACGGTTACTTATGTTGTATCTGATGTGACAGGAAATACATCTACTTGTTCGTTCACTGTTACAGTGATGGACAATATCAATCCGACTATTACTTGCCCGGCTAACATTACAGTAAACGTAAATGCCGGTTCTTGCGAAGCAACAGTTGGAACGCTTGTTACTCCTGTGACTTCGGACAATTGCAGTGTGGCTTCTGTAACAAACAATCATCCATCGACGACATACTCCATTGGTGCTAACACGGTGATCTGGACTGTAACAGATGGAAGTGGAAACACGGCGACTTGCTCGCAGACTGTTACGGTGATTGACAATATCAATCCGACCATTACATGTCCTTCTTCAATTACGGCATCACTCGGACTTAACAGTTGCAATGCTTCCGTTGCTACTTCAAATCCTGTTGTGTCGGACAATTGCTCGGTGAGTGGGT
Source organism: Flavobacteriales bacterium (assembly GCA_043748015.1). GTDB lineage: Bacteria > Bacteroidota > Bacteroidia > Flavobacteriales_D > Sanyastnellaceae > JAIBBG01. The sequence goes on along the minus strand of JAYTOA010000041.1, from coordinate 3,286 downwards.
TGTCATGGATTATTAATGGCGCCACTTCAGCCGATTCGCCTTTGACAGGCATGAATTTCATCGGCACAAGAATATTCAACCCGGGAACAACAACAGTTGTTTATACCGCCACTGATGCATCGGGTAACGTTGCAACTTGTTCATTCAATGTAGTGGTGTCCAATAACGTGAATCCAACAATAACCTGTCCTTCATCTCAAACTTTTATTGCAAATTCCGGCTGCAATAGCATACTTGATGATTTTACTTCAGCGGCAACTGTGGTTCAGAATTGCGGATTGAGTTCGTCCTATGAAATTTCGCAAACACCTGCAGCTGGTACAGTGTTGAATGGTACAATAGCTTCATCAGTAACTTTATTGGTAACTGACGTCAATGGCAATTCTTCTTCGTGTGCTTTCAATGTTCAACTAGTAGATCAGATAGCACCGGTAGCAACTATGCCAACCAATCAATCGATTATACTCAATGAATATGGAGAAGCGCTGCTCGCGGATTACAGATCACTGGTTGTTGCAACCGATGGATGCAGTTCCAACTCGCAATTGAATATTGTTCAAACTCCGGCTCCTGGAACACAAGTCTGGGGAACAGGTAATACAACTGTCAATATCGTTGTTACCGACGCTTCGGGAAATGTATTTAATGGATCATTTCAGGTTGCGCGTTTGGATATTACTCCACCGGAAATCACATGTCCTGAGGATCAACAATACCTCTATGATATGGGTGAAACGATGATCGTTGAAGATTATATTCAGCGCGGTTTGGTGATTGACAATGTCACAGAAAATCCTGACGTGCTTATAGTTCAGACACCGCCTGCGGGAACGGTTATTAATGAAACTGGCACAACTGTTATTACAATTACTGCCACAGATCTGGCGGGAAATGTTTCATCATGCACCATAAATGTGGTGACGATGATTCAAACCAGATTACAATTCGCATCAACTGTAAGCAATTACACAGAAGGGAACATGGATGTAGCATTGACTGTTTCACTTTTGAATCCGGCACCTACGACCCCAACATCCGTGAACATTGTTCTGAATTCTGTGAATGCAACACGATTGAGTGGATTTTCAACTCACACGGTAACATTTCCTGCAGGATCAAGCACTGCTCAAACAGCAATGATTCATTTGATCAATAATGATTATTGTGATAGTACTTCAGAAATTGTTTTCTCATTACAAAGTCCTGTTGGAAACAATAATCCAATCATCACAGGAAATTCAACTCATGTCATTTCATTGATTGATGACGATACTATTTTAATTGACGCTCTAGTAGAGAATGCCGAAAGCGGCAATCTCGACGCTTGGGTTCAATCTTCTGCACAGGCATGGAACGCAATGGCGACCGGCGCTGTAAATGGCGACTTTGGCATCAGACACACAGCTACCAATGCAAGCGGAACAAATTGGGTGAGTAAACCATTGAACGAAATGACTCTTGCCGGAGTGCGCACGGAATGGAAATTTAATGTGAACCATTTCGGAATCGATCCGAATCAGGATGATAAGTTCTTTGTGTATCTGGCATCGAGTGCCCAAGATTTAAACGCACAGGGAATTAACGGGTATGCCATTGGTGTAAATCCAATGTCTGCAACAGAACCAGATATTATCAAATTATGGAGCGTGAACAATGGAATTCTTACCGAACTCGTTTCAACAGGATATGATTTGGGAGCTTCAAATTTCGTGATGGGTTGGAAAGTTGTCAGAGATCCATTAGGCTTGTGGAGTGTTTATCTCGATCTCGATGGTGGATTTGATAATCTTCAATTCATGAGCTCTGCTACTGATGAGACATTCCTTTTCGCTGATTATTTCGGTGTATTGTATAAGCACACAGCTGCAACTTCAGGTCAATTGGCGATGGATGATATTTCAGTAACTCAAGTGGCTTGTAGTTGTACATACTATTGTTTGCAAAGTGGTACACCTGTATCGCCTATTTTTTCTGTTAATCCAACTGGGATTACCGGTGAGGTTGTTTTCTCCAAATTCTCGAATGTTGATGTGACCCCGGGAAATACACTCACGCTTAGTAAGTCAGTATTGGTCAAAGACCTCATCATTGATGCATCAGGTGTAATCAATGCCGGCGAGCATAAGATTTATGTTTATGGCAATGTGATTACAAACGGAGCATTCAATTCTGGTTCGGGTACTGTTGTTTTTAAAGGAACGAACAATCAGAATATCAGCGGCTCAAATCCTGTTGTTTTCAATAATATTTTGATTGATAACAATGGAGGAACTGTTACATTGAATAGTGCAAACGAAACAAAATTAAAAGGTGTTGCTACTATAAGCAAGGGAACCTTGGCCACAAATGACAAACTGACTTTGCTTTCGAATGCAGCGTCAACTGCGTCGATCGGTGTTATCGCAGACAATGCGAATCTGAACGGGAAACTTACTATGCAACGATATGTAGTGGGCATGACCAACAGTAATAGTGGTGGTTACGTCGGACTTGGATGTCCGGTGCAAGGAAGCACTCTGGCCGACTGGGGTGCTGATTTTATTACTACAGGTTTTGTTGGAGCAACTTATCCGCCACCATATTCTTTCAACAACATATCCTGGTACAATGAATCTGTAGCCGGTAACATGAACAATGGTTATGTCTATGCTACTAACATCACGAACACACTAAATTCTGATCGTGGATATTTTATCTATATGCAACCGGGATTGCAAAACATTGATGTCAAAGGATATATTTATCATCATGAGTTGATCGTTCCACTTAGTTATACAAACACAGGAACGCCTTCGGCTGATGGTTATAACTTACTCGTGAATCAGTATCCGAGTGAGGTGGATTTCAAATTAATTTCTGATAATGGTGCCGGAATTTCATCTTATTCTATTTATGATTCGGAATCGAATAATTATAAGATATACAATGCTGCATTGAATACAGGTACAGCTCCCAGATATATCGCTTCTTCTCAAGCCTTCTTCGCCAAAGCAACCGGGGCGGGAGCTTACCTTAAATACATGGAATATTTTAAAACGAACAATGGAATCGCTTTTGAAAGAAGTGGTGAAGGAGTTGAGTCGAATATTGCTCGTGCCGGTTTCAAGATTAGCGCGAACAACGGTAGTTCAGATCAGTCGATGTTGGTGCTGCACAATGATGCCACTCCTGCTTTTGATTATATGCTTGATGGTGGTAAATTGATGAGCCCATCGTCGGAAGCTGTGCAATGCGCACTTGTTTCTTCCGACAATGAATTGCTCACTTTGTATGCAAGAAAATCAAT
>JAYTOA010000040.1:0-13314 GCA_043748015.1 Flavobacteriales bacterium | reverse complement strand
TCTAAGGTGCAAAATCATTTGCAATGTATATCCCCTAAGCATCACTCTTAACTTATACAAACAAATACAGGCCAATGCGAAGTAACACGTTAATCCGATAAATAATAAAAAAAACACCGTGACGCCATGTGCGTCCGGTGTTTTTTTCTAGCTTATTTTCTTTTTAGAAATAGATACTATGCAAGATCGAAACGATCGAGATTCATCACTTTCGTCCAGGCAGCAACAAAGTCGTTCACAAATTTTTCTTGTGAATCAGAGCATGCATATACTTCTGCGAGTGCACGCAACTCAGCATTCGATCCAAAAATGAGATCAACGCGAGTGGCAGTCCATTTCGTATTTCCTGAATTTCTATCACTGCCTTCAAATGCATGTTGACCTCTATCCAATGCTTTCCATGTTGTGTTAAGATTCAAGAGGTTTACAAAAAAGTCATTGGTCAATACTTCAGGACGGTTAGTGAACATACCATACTTTGAATGATTGTAATTTGCATTCATCACCCGCAATCCGCCAATGAGAACGGTCATTTCCGGTGCCGTAAGTGTCAGCAATTGAGCGCGATCTACAAGCAATTCTTCAGCCGAGATTTTGTGTTTGGTTGAGAAATAATTCCGGAAACCGTCAGCCACCGGCTCTAAAACATTGAATGAATCGATATCTGTTTGCTCTTGCGTAGCATCACCTCTACCTGCAATGAAAGGTACATTAATCGAAATCCCTGCATTCTTTGCCGCTTGCTCCACTCCTACCCCACCGGCCAAAACAATTATGTCGGCCATTGAAATCTGTTTGTCTTTTTGCGAATTGTTGAAAGACTTTTGAATTGCCTCCAACTTTTCAAACACATCTGAAAGTTGAGCCGGATTATTCACTTCCCAATTCTTTTGCGGTTCAAGTCGAATGCGTGCACCATTGGCACCGCCTCTTTTATCAGAACCGCGAAAGGTAGACGCGGAAGCCCATGCAGTAGTAACCAATTGTGAAACAGAGAGTCCGCTATTTGCAATCAAAGACTTCAAATTGGCAATGTCGTTCTCATCAACTAACGCATGCTTAACCGGGGCAATCGGATCTTGCCAAATCAATACTTCCTTGGGGACTTCAGGACCCAGATAGCGCGTGATAGGTCCCATATCTCGGTGCGTGAGTTTATACCAAGCACGTGCAAAAGCATCCGCGAACTCATTTGGATTTTCATAAAATCGTCGTGATATTTTTTCGTATGCCGGATCAAACCTCAAGGAAAGATCTGTCGTCAACATGAACGGAGCGTGCTTCTTAGTTGCGTCATGAGCATCGGGAACAGTGCCAGCTCCTGCTCCATTTTTTGGTCTCCATTGGTGCGCTCCCGCAGGGCTTTTAAATAATTCCCATTCAAAACCAAAAAGATTCTCGAAGAAATTATTGCTCCATTTTGTGGGTGTGGTTGTCCATGCACCTTCCAAACCGCTGCTGATAGTATCAGCACCATGTCCTGTACCAAAAGAATTCTTCCAACCCATGCTTTGGTCTTCCATTTCGGCAGCTGCGGGTTCACGACCTACATATTTGTCGGGATCAGCAGCACCATGCGTTTTCCCAAATGTGTGTCCCCCGGCAATGAGAGCAACAGTTTCTTCGTCATTCATAGCCATGCGACCAAAAGTTTCGCGGATGTCGCGAGCCGCTGCTAACGGATCCGGATTACCGTTTGGTCCTTGCGGGTTCACATAGATCAGACCCATCTGCACCGCACCTAAAGGATTTTCCAATTCGCGATCGCCGGAATAACGCTTATCACCCAACCATTCTGTTTCAGCACCCCAATAAACATCTTGTTCAGACTCCCACACATCAGCGCGTCCACCTGCGAAACCAAATGTTTTGAATCCCATAGATTCAAGGGCGCAGTTACCGGCTAAAATCAATAGATCTGCCCAAGATATTTTCTTGCCAAATTTCTGTTTAACCGGCCAAAGCAGCAATCGCGCTTTGTCCAGATTCACATTATCAGGCCAACTATTGAGAGGAGTAAAACGTTGCGTTCCCGAACCACCACCACCGCGACCGTCAGCAATGCGGTAAGTTCCTGCGCTATGCCAGGCCATGCGGATGAAGAGCGGTCCATAGTGACCATAGTCAGCAGGCCACCAGTTTTGCGAAGTCGTCATTACATCCATGATGTCTTTTTTTACAGCATCAAGATTTAGAGACTTGAATTCTTTTGCATAATAAAACGAATCGCCCATTGGATCTGAAAGGGAACTGTTCTGACGAAGAATATTCAATTTCAATTGATTCGGCCACCAGTCGCGATTGCTTGTACCACCACCTGCCGTCTGCTTTAAGGTTCCACCCATAAAAGGGCATTTGCCGGCGTCAATATTCGTTGATCCACCTGAAGAATTATTTTCCATTTTTTGTTGATTGAGAATTATAGTTTTATCACTTTGTTCATTTTGCAAACGCGATTGTTGCGTGTGACCATTTGCGAGGGCAAGTTATTAAATTGTTCATCGAAATTCAAAGGAATGCAGTGAGACTCTTCTCACACAGGAACTGTTCTATATCTCAAACAATTGAGTCATGATAAAGTTTGGAGAGCAATTCCATTCGCATGACAATGATCATAAACTCTGATATTGGAAGGGTAAATTCGCGTTCAATTTTGCGAGATATAGGTGAGTTTTGTTTCCATGAAACTCGTAGAAGACAAACCTTTCAATGGGTTGATCAAAATGAAAATGCCGGTTGAACTCAACCATAGTTCTTGACTAAAACAGAAATCGAGAAACGATATTAAAATTGCCTCTTTTGACTTTTTATGAATTAAGAAATTCCTACCAAAACAATGCTTGAATACATTTGGATGATTAGGTTTCAATCAAACACCAGTTAAAAACTAAAACCATTTTCAAATGAAAGCCATTACCCAGTATTTTCTGATCACAATTTTTTTGACATCACTCATGTCGTTTATTAATGCTCCGGAAGTAAAGTTTGCGGGAACATATAACGTTTATGACAGTAACACCGCAATTATTGAACTCGTACTTAACGAGGACATGACGTTTACATATGTTGATCACTCAAATTCCAATAAGAAGATTGACGTAAGCGGCACTTGGGAGGTAAAAAACAATCACATTTTGCTCAAAAATTATGAGTCCGAATATTCATTTCACGACAAGTGGAAGATTGAAAAGAATGGCATGGTTGCGAAGTCACGGCATGGAATAACATTTTACACTTTGGTGAAATCGAACAAATAATGGTTCAATCTTTATTTTACCATCCGGCAATAAATCAATAACTTGTTTCATTTGAAAGGCACTTTGCCATTCATTTAATGTTCAAATCAGCACGAATAGCGAAGCCAATTTTTCAACTTGATTTGGCTTTTTAAAGGGAAATTATTTAAAGCACTGCCAAAATGGATGATAAGGAAATAGAAGAAATCTACAATCAGACATTTCCGGGACTCGCATTCTTTAGCAGGGACACCAATCTTTCCGAATCGCTTATTGAAAGATATTATGTTGGTCAAATTCTTCTTGAACGAGGATTCACTGACATGACTTTTAAGAGGGGTGGATTGACAAGCTCGACCAGGTATCTGATTGCATCTGCAAATGGTAGAGACGTGTCGTCCATTGTTCCCGAAGCTGAACTATTTGGGCTGGTTATACTGAAACGCAGCTCTCATTTTAAAGTACTGGATATTCACAGACACAAACACAAAGTACAAATATTGTTGTTGGAAATTCCTGGAAATGCTCTGGATTTTTTTTCAAGAACTAAATCCAATATAGAAGAGAAAGTCATCAAGATGGCGAGGGAAGATTTCGACAAGAAATGGAACGCTGAACCCATAGCAGAACTACAGTCGAAAGAATGGGTAGAGAGAACTGCTTTTCCAATAGGAATGAATGATTCCGGCGATTTTTTCTTAACAGACTGACCAGGTTGGATTAAAGTGAAACAGTTCTCATTCAAAAATGTAAACGCGCATCATTAAGGTTAATTTCGCCTCCGATGCAGGACAACACTAAAGCAAAAGCACTTTTTCTCGATCGAGATGGCGTAATCAATCACGATCCCGGAGATTACACATTTTCTCTGGAGGAGTTTGTGATTTTGCCAACAGTGATTGATGCAATGAAAATGGCGAATGGCAAGGGATACAAGATAATAATCATTACAAATCAAGGCGGCGTTGCCAAAGGATTGTATGATTTGGCGGAAGTAAAGAAGATACATCGCCACCTTTGCGACACTTGTCAAAAGGCCAATGTTGAAATTACAGGCATATATTGTTCCCCACATCATCCGGATTTCGGAAATTCCCTCACAAGAAAACCTGAGAGCCTGATGATGGAAAGAGCCATAGCCCGTTACCATATTGATCCTTCAAAAAGTGTGATGATAGGCGACAAACAACGAGATCTGGATTGTGCATCAAAAGTTGGGGTAAGTGGTATCCTCATAAATACCAATGCCGATTTGATTAGTTTCATTTCAGATTTGAAATAACAAAAGCAAAGCATGAGCTACGTTTTCCATCGTGGAGAATACGTAAATGAGAATCAAGCGACGATTACAAAAGATAATCGGGCGTTTCGCTTTGCCGATGGTTTTTTTGAAAGCATGCGTGTTATGAATGGCAAGGCATTGTTCGTTGATACGCATTTTGCAAGAATCAAAGACACGATAAACACGCTCAAGTTAAAACCGGCAGACAATTTCTCTGTTGAAACGTTGATCTCACAAATACAAGGATTGTTGCAGCGCAATCGCATTGATAAAGGTGGTCGTGTGCGCATTACATTCTACAGAAAATCTACCGGATTTTATTTGCCAAAACATGACGACCTTGGCTATTTCATAGAAGCCGAAGCAATGCTAGACAATGAGTTTGCCATGAATACAACCGGTAAACTCGTCGATATTTTTTCAGACTTCAAGAAGGACATCAATAAACTTTCGGTTTACAAGACATTGAATTGCCAGCTGTATGTAATGGCAGCTATTCATGCAAGAGACAAGGGTCTTGATGAATCATTGATCCAAAATAGCAAGCTGGCAATCATTGAATCAACCTCCAGTAATATTTTCATTGTGTCTAACGGAGTATTGTATACACCAACGTTGGAAGACGGATGTATTGCAGGTACAATGCGTATGAATGTTATTAATCTTGCATTGGAGAATAAGATCAAAGTTTATGAATGCACTTTGAACCCGCATAATCTGCTTGCTGCGGATGAGATGTTTCTGACCAACGCTGTTCGCGGAATCGAATGGGTGGTTGGCTATCGCACCAAGCGATACTATAACGACATGGGTAAAAAGATGTTGGGCTTATTAAATGCATCAGCCCTCGCCAATTGCGAAAAAATGTCTCTCTGATCTATTTTCTGAAAGTACTTCTTCAACCGACACGCACTCGTGGATCGATCCATCCGTAAATGATATCGACGAAAATATTTATCACCACAAAAGCAGTTGCAATGACAATCACTCCACCCATTACAACCGGTAGATCCTGATTCTCGATTGCTGTGAACATTTGTTGACCTAAACCTTTCCAACCGAATACGAACTCGACGAAAATTGCGCCGGCCAATAATGAAGCGAACCATCCACTTACCGCGGTGATGACTGGATTCAGCGCATTGCGCAGCGCATGACTAAAGATTACTTGATATTCTGAGAGTCCTTTTGCGCGAGCAGTTCTGATGAAATCCTGTTGCATTACATCCAGCAATGAACTGCGCGTTAACTGTACAATAACGGAGAGCGGTCTGATCATTAAAGTGATTACCGGTAAAATCATATTGCGTAAGTCGAGATATTCACCTCGCCAAACATCCACGCTATAAAGGCTGCCAGTCATATTCAAACTTGTTCCCGGTAACAGCAGCGACATTCTCCACAATGAATCCGCATCGAATAAAACTGAAGTAATCATCCAAACTGAAAGGAAAGTGCACGAAACCCACCAACCTACTTTAGGACGAGGCCATTTTTCACTTTTGAAAAACGACTTTGGGATGAAGAACAAAACAATTGGAATGATTGAAGCGAGCAACAACCAAATAGACAAATTGATATTGTCACGCCACAGAATTGCACCAATCCACGCGACGATAATTGCCACGAAAAATGATGGTCCGGCCATTCCAAGGGCACTGATGAACAGCATCAATCGATCATAGATGGTATCTTTTTTCAGAGCCGCAACGATGCCCATTAACAAACCAAATATTAACGCAAGAGTGATAGAAACCACTGCCAGCACAGCAGTTCCCGGAATCACCTCCGCTAGAATGGTTGCGACACTTTTATCTGAAACGAAAGAACGTTTGAGATATGGCTTCTTCAAAACAAGCGCACGACTTGAGGTGAATTGAAACAATTTTACGCCATGATATTTATCCCTATTGAAAAAAATTCTGCTCTCTGTTTGAGTAGGATTCAGAATAGCAATGGGAGAAATATCATTTACATAAAGTAAAAATCTCGTACCAACAGGTAGGTCAAGATCAAGTTTCTTGCGCATGTTGATTACCACTTCTTCTGACGCATTTTCACCAACAAGATTCCTTACGGGATCGCCGGGAGCAAGGTTGAACAAAAAGAAAACGACGGTGACGACGCCCGCTAACACGAGCATTCCATATCCTGCCTTCTTTAATAAAAATGAAATCATTTCAATTTGATCAATAGCAAAAGAAAGCCATTTGCATTGATCAAATTCACCCATCAACTGAAATTATGAACTTCAGAAATGCATATCCAGAACTGAGAAAAGCTAGTTAAGCGTATATCGTATGCCGGCAAAACCACGAATACCTTGCATAGAGCTGTACATGTAACCTGGATCAAACGTGTATCCATTGGGGTTTGTAGCCATATCGTTCGCCGTTTTATCAAAAGGGTCGAATGGTCGCATAATCGGATTCTGAGGAATAAAATTGAAAAGGTTTTTTACACCGCCATAAATTTCCAAACCCTTTGAAAACTTCTTAGTGATTTGAATATTCGCGATACAGAACCACGGCGAATACTCCGGTCTGTAATCCAGTGGAAGTATCGGAAGTTTCATTGGACCATTCCATTTACCGGTTAAGTCAACGACATAATTACCTTGAAACGTGTAACTGACAACGAAAGTTCCCGACCATTTCGGTGCGTAAAGTTGTGTTGTTCGGACATCAACGCCATCGCTGTTTTTTTCTACTTGATACACATCCATGAATGAAACGCCGGCATTCAGTTTTATCGGTGATGAAAATTTGAGATCAACGTCTATGGAACTACCACGCGAGACTGCATATCCGCGAAGATTATCGTAGATGATTTTGTCTGGGTCCGTCAAGAAATCACCAATAATTTTATTGGTAAAAAGTGAATAGAAGCCTGAGACACTTACTTTATATTGAAGTGCTGAACCACATTTGAAGTAAGTATAATTGGCAGTTGCATTCTTCGATCTTTCCGGATTAAGTTTTTCTGCAATAACCACAGAGCGGGCGCCTGTGAGTGCGGCATGATCCTCAGTAAATAAATTCACAACACGATAACCTGTACCATAGCTGATTCTAAAAATTCCGCCATTTTTCGCAGCGAGTTTGTATGCAATGCGTGGAGAGTGAACGTTGCCATGATTTCTTTCGTAATCGTAACGATAGCCGGCGAGCAGCGTTTGACCGGAGCGCATTTGAAATTCATCCTGAATGAAAACACCTGGAAGTACTGTGTGCGCCGGTCTGTCAGTCGCACCATCATCGCCGGCTGTCACGACGGTGTCGTCATTGTAAATCGTATGTCGAAGTGAACTTCCCATTAGGAAGTTGTTGCGATGATCCAGTTTTTTGTCCCAATAGATCTGACCAAAAGTAACTTGCTGTGTTGCCATGAACGGCTGGACGCCATAAACTGAATTCTGATCATGCCAGTTGTAAGAGAACTGTGTCATTATTTTCTCTGCCATTGGAAGTTGATAGCGCGCAATGAACTCAACTCTGCGTGTATATATACTTTCGCCATAAATACTATCCGTTCCCCTCCACTGCTTGCTCCAATCCATTTTACCGCCCCAGCGATCTTCATAGACATAGCGAGCAGCAACATCTGCCACGCGATTTTCTTTTCTACTTAAGCTCCATTTATTGAAAATCGAAACTCGGTTTTGCAAAGTAAGATCCGTGAATCCATCTCCGTTATTATCGATTCTATTTTGATAATTGAAGTAATTGATGCCGAGTAAACTTGTTGCATTTCCCGCTTTGAACTTAATGGCGGCATCGGTATTCACTTCACCCCATGATGTTGTAAAAACATCCGTCGTAACCTTTGGCGCTCTATCCGGATTCTTGGTAATAACATTGACAATTCCGCCCATGGCTTCAGATCCATAGAGTGCGCCGGCGGGTCCTTTCACAATTTCAATCCGTTCCACCAGACTGTTGGGAATACCACTTAAACCATAGACTGAAGACAATGCACTTACGATTGGCATTCCATCAATAAGAATCAATGTGTATGGACCTTCCATTCCATTGATGTGAATGTCTCCGGTATTACAAACGTTACAATTCAATTGAGGTTGAACGCCGTTGATCATTCCAACAGCTTCGAGCAATCCTGCAGTAGGATTTTTGGTGAATAGTTTAGGCGTGAGAACATCCACCAGTATTGTGCTGTTGAGATGACTTCTTTCAGACAGCGTGCCCGAAACAACTACTTCTTCGAATGCGTTAACTAACGGAACAAGATGAATAATCAATGCCGGAGCATTGACGTGATCGACAACAATTTCCGCTTCGTGTTTCTCGAATCCTATACAGTTTACGTATAGCCGGTATCTCCCTGATTCAATATCTTCAAGAATGAAATAACCAAGACTATCAGATGTAACGCCTATACCGATGGAGGGAATGCCAATAGCCGCATACGGAACGGGTTTTCCATTAGAAAGCACGACACCAGTCACATCCGATGCGAACATGCTTGTAATAGAAACCAAATAGACAACAGCCACACAGAAAATCCTCTTCAACATTTTTCAAATAATAATTCGACGGCTAAAATACAAATGTTAGTCGCATCTAACAATATTATTCTTCGAGTAAAATTCCTGACTGCGTCGATCGTTTGATTGTTTATTTTTGGCGCATGCACTCACTCGCGGAAGAAAATTATCTGAAAGCACTCTATCATCTCGCCAATCATCAGGGATTGGTGGCTATCAATGATCTCAGTAAAAATCTTAAAATCAAGATGCCGACTGCCACGAGCATGATGAAAAAGCTTGCGGAGAAAAAGTTGGTGCATTACGAGAGCTACAAGCCAATACGACTCACAGAGAAAGGAAAGAAAGCCGCAGCGTTGGTGGTTCGCAAGCATAGACTTACAGAGATGTTTCTTGTTCAGAAGATGGGATTTGGTTGGGAAAAAGTTCATTCGATTGCTGAACAGCTCGAACACATTCATCATCCTGATTTTTTCGACAAGATGGATGAAATGCTTGGCTATCCGAAAGTTGATCCGCATGGTTCACCTATTCCCGATAAGAACGGCAAAGTGGATTGGATAAGCTATATCAAGCTTTCAGAATGCAAAACAGGACAATCAGTTACACTTCGTGCAGTAACACACTCCTCAGCAGAATTTTTACAATACCTCAACAACCAGCAATTGAGTCTTGGGCAGAAGTTGAAAATAAAATCCATCGAAAGTTTTGATGGTAGTATGCAGATTCAATTTGGCGGTAAGACGAATACCTTCAGCCATGTCGTTTGTGAGAAACTGCTGGTTGAATAATCAAATAAGTTTGCGACGTTCAAAAACAAGTTCTTCGTCCGGTCGATCCACAGATGTTCTGTTTGTTAGCTGAAAATGATTCTGCTGAAGCAGACGCAGGGACGCACTATTGAACCGATGCGTAAAACTTTCAATAACATCGAGATTCATAACCTCAAAACCATATTCGATTACCGCATTCAGTGCCTCATGCATATAACCCATACCTTGAAATGGTTTTAGCAGCGCGTATCCAATTTCAGCATGCTTGTTCCCTTCTGAAAAATTCCAGAGGCAAATTGTTCCAATCAAACCCTTCTCTTCCAATAATTCAATGGCCCAATAAATCCAAGTATTTTCGGATACACCATCATTGAGTTTTTTGATTAGAGGAAGTATTTCATCCATTGACTTTGGTCGTGCATTAGGTAAATACTTATTCAGTTCATCATCAGTGCGAATTTGAAAGAGCGGAATTGCATCCTTTCGACTGAGTTGCCTAAGACATAGACGCTCGGTTTGTAGAAGTGGAAACGGCGTAAACATCATTTTGCGTGAACTTTAATAAACTCAGCAATTTTCGAGGAAACAACAGAAGAAGATTCCCTCGCCAAGTGATTTCCGTCGGTAAATATGTATTCAACAGAATCTTCCATCATTGCATAAAACGGTGCCTTGTTTCTGATGCTGATTGCCATCATCAATGAGTCAAATTCCGGACAGAAATCATTTTCGAGTTCGCTCATTTCACTGCAGACAGGAAGTCTGATAAGGAAAATCTTGCCCTTAGCAGATAACGTATTGATTGTCTTCTCAAGGAACGCAAGTCTTGCATTCGAAATTGTGCTTCTCTTCATCACGTCATCGCGATAGGACGATATGCGTTTGATCGTTCGCTTGCTAATGGATGATGAATCCATCGGCACGTCTACTTCCAGCCATCCATTTTTATGAAGTATCAAACTCGGATCATTTTCCTTTAGTAGCAATCTTTTGAACGGGCCGTCATAATACTTCATCAAGTAGAAGAAATTAGGATTTGAACTGACGTCAATCATTCCATCTAACATCAGACCATTCTCCCGGAAACTTGACAGATCCTCAGGATTTTCTTTGTCGGCACTTAAACTCCATGGATCAACAGACAAGATGAAAATTCCATTCCTACTTCCATCATCCATTTTCGCCAAAATGCTCTTCAGGTAAACTGGACCATAGGGACTATGCTCATTGGTAAAAGCATAATTGAAAATGTCGGATCTATTCAGTTCGTCGTTCAACACTTTCGGATTGATCGCTTGCGCTGCTCTGGAAGTACCAATGATTAATGAAGATTGATTGGGAGAAATAAATCTTGCATAAAATTCATCCGTTCGTTCATCAGCACGAGAGAGCAGAAGAACAAATGCGCCTAAAATCAAACTCAGGAAAACAAATGACTTTATCAAAAATTTTCTCATCATCAAAATTGAAAATAGATAAACTGTTGTTCTTTTCCGGCAAAGAGAATAATGGCCATTGCTAAGCAGAAGTAGAAACACCATCTATACAAAGGATTTCGCTTTAACCCGAAATCTGCGATAGCGTAATGATGTCTTCTACCAATCCATTCCACTACTATAAAGAAAACCAAAAAGATCAAAATTGATTTGTCAACGCGTGAAATCATGAAATTTAGAAACTGAATAATCGATTCCTTTTTAAGCAAACCTGCAAACAAATCCTTCAAATAATGAAACGCGTGCGAAATGTCTTTGGCCCTGAAAAATATCCATGCAAGAACAGTAAGCGCGAAAGTCAGCATCATCTGAAACAATTCCTTCAACGATGGAAAGACAGAATTCTGTCCTGCAATTTCGAGATTGTTTCTATTCTTATTCAACAAGAGCAACGGTAAAAAATAGAGAGCGTTCAATGCGCCCCAAACGATGAATGTCCAGTTAGCGCCGTGCCAGAATCCACTCACGATAAAAATGATAAAAGTGTTTCTGACTTTCATCCACATACCACCTCTGCTACCGCCAAGTGGCACATATAAATAATCTCTGAACCAGGTCGATAATGATATGTGCCATCTACGCCAGAACTCTGCAATGTCGCGGGAGAAATATGGAAAAGCAAAATTTCTCAACAGATCAATTCCGAAGAGCCTGGCGGTTCCCAAGGCGATATCCGAATAGCCGGAAAAGTCACCATAGATCTGGAATGCGAAAAACACCGCGCCGACGACAAGAGTGAATCCTGAATACTGTTCAGAGTTGTTGAAAATGATATTGGCATACTCAGCGCAAGTATCTGCTATGACAACTTTCTTAAACAATCCCCACAGAATTTGTCTCAGACCATCAGCAGCTTGGGTGTAATCAAACTTTCTACCGGATTTGATTTGCGGCAATAGATGTGTTGCTCTCTCAATTGGACCTGCAACGAGCAACGGAAAGAAGCTTACAAATACAGAATAGACTACAAAATCTCGCTCCGCTTTTATGCGATTGTTGTAAATATCAATCACGTATGACAAGCCGTGAAATGTGTAAAAAGAAATCCCAACAGGAAGAATTACACTCAAAGTCCATGGATCGATGTTCAGACCAAAGTGGCCAATCATATCCGCAAAAGATTCCACGAAAAAATTATAGTATTTGAAAACACCAAGAAAACCGAGGTTGATGATGATGCTTAGCCAAAACCAAAAACGTCGCCTGGCCTTAACGCTAGTATCGGATAATTTCAGTCCGGTGTAGTAATCGAGCAGCGTCGAAAAAACCAATAGAAAAAGAAAACGATAATCCCAACAAGCATAAAAGAAATAGCTGGAAACCAATAGCAGCAAGTTCTGCAATCGCAACTTCTTATTGAAGACAAACCAGTACAGCAAAAAAACAACCGGAAGGAAGAGAGCGTATTGTATGGAATTGAATAACATACTTTAATCAATCATTCGCACGCATTAGTTCAATAGTCCGGTGTGAATTGGAATGCATAATTAAGTTCATCCGTTGAGATAATGTCGTTGAAGATATTAAACTATGGTTTGAATTCTTTCTTAAGCTCGTCATCATAATCAGGTATGTCAGCATTCGCCCACATATTTACTACGACACCTTTTTCGATGCAAACCAATCCAGGGTTTGAGCGAACGACAATCTTCAATTCTGTTCCATCATTTGTGAGAAAGTCAAAAGGCGTTTGATGTTGAAATCTGAACTCTTTCAATGCTTCTCCACCAGCGGAAGTGATTCCGAAAAATCTGTCACCATTTTGTTGGGCTTTCGTTGCAAAATCATTGATCGCTTTGATATTATTGGTCTTCATCTTTTCGAGGTTGTATGAAACAAGAAGGAAAACGCGATCGTAACTCAGAAGACTATCGATCATGTCTTCACCATCTTGATTTGTTGGAAGAAAATCGACGATGGCCGGCTCGTATCCAGTTGAGATTTGCTTGCTGTAAGTTTTATCCTTTTGAATTTCCCAGGATTTGTCTTCCCACATTTTTTGTTTCAGATAAGTGTCGCTGTC
>JAYTOA010000039.1:0-33912 GCA_043748015.1 Flavobacteriales bacterium | reverse complement strand
TCTAAGGTGCAAAATCATTTGCAATGTATATCCCCTAAGCATCACTCTTAACTTATACAAACAAATACAGGCCAATGCGAAGTAACACGTTAATCCGATCAAATCAATTGGCATCGAAAATTTCCTGGCGTGCACATGGATCCTGATTCAGCATGGCGACAGTGGCGTTGTATAGTCGAGGGTACTGAGCTCGGAATTCAAATGGCTGCTCAAAAAAAGTTTCGATGGTTACGGCCCAGAATTCCTGAATGTTGGTGCCGCCATATTGCCTGAAAAAATGCAGTGAAGATGATCGAACTTCTAACATGATGGGTTGAGCAATGGACATCCATGTTTTCCACTGAGGTAAATAGTTGAAGTGATCAAATTCTATCATCAGTGCATGTGCAAACTCGTGTAAGCCCACGTGAATTTTGTCGCTTTCATTGGCCATGCCATTTTCAAAATGTTTCCAAGAAAGGAATATTCTACCGTTGCCAAGTGTTAATCCGTTTACATGTTTCTCAATGAGTTTCGAATAGAAAGTTTGCGGGTAAATCTGTATCATCTCAAATGATGGAAGCTCAAAGCGATTTCCTAAGCCAAGGGTCAGTTTTGCGAGAGTGGCACTGATTACAATCTCGTGTTCACGTGTCAGATTGAATTCTTCCATTCCATAAAACTCTTTGGATTGGTGAATGATATACGTGCGTGAAGAGATCTTTTTTCGTTCGTTTTCTGTCATCAGTGTAAATGATGGAAAGCGATATTCGAGTGTGCGAATTATTTGATCCAGTTCTAAAGAAACTTTCGGGCCGGTGCTGTTTTTAGGTATGATTAAATGGCCTCTTGAGTCATACTTTGGTTTTTTGGAATTTAATCTACGCGTTCTGCGTATCGTGTAAAACACGACGATGAAAAAAATGCCAAATGCAACGGTGCCGCTCATTGATTAAGTGTGGCGAATATAACAGAGCATGAATACAATGAGCCATGAAATAGTGCTTTTGTGTTCATTGAAATGCAAGATCTACTTGGTATGGATAATCAGCTTTTGACCAGGTTTTAGATTCTCGCTGCAGTTGTTCCATTTCATAATGTCTTTATCAGAAACTCCTGGATATTTTTTGGCAATGGTCCAAAGCGAATCGCCGCTCTTCACCACATAGGTTGTTTTTCCGGAGTTTGATTTGGCTCCTTCCATCTTCTTGCGTACATCGCTTATTTTTTTCTGGTACGGTCCGGCATCATTGGCAATTTTGAGTGCCTCCTCATACTTCAAAATTGCTTTCTTGTATTCTTTTTTAGCAATGAACTCTTTCGCTTCCTGTTCCAGTTTTTTAATTTGTGCGCTGTGATCTTCCATTGCAGCCTCGTCACTTTTGGGCGGCGCAATTGGTTTTGCAGTTGCTTGCTTTATTTCTTTTTGCGGTGTCGTTGTATTGCGCAAAATTTTCAGACTTTGTCCTTTGGAGATTTTGTCGCCCTTCAAACGATTCCATTTTTTTAACTGGGAAACACTCACATGATATTTCGAAGCAATCATACCTAATGATTCGCCACGTTTTACCTTGTGGAATAAAATCATTTCACTGATGCTTGGCGCTTCTGAATCGGCCACATATCGCGGTTGCCAATTGTAGATGCTATCACTCAAAGCTTCAAACCTCAGCGCTGAAACTCTGTCAATCATGAAAGGAATTTTTCTGTACGCGAACGGAATGTAGGAGCCGATGTAAACAGGATTGAATTGTTTGAGTGCGTGACTGTCTTGTTGCAACACTTCTGTCAACGCCTGGTATTTTACTTCACGTTCCGCGGGCAACGGCTCAAATTGCGCCATGATGTCGAAGTAATTGTTCAACTGATTTGTCATGCGTGTACTCGCTATGAGTTCTGACAAATATGCGTAGAGTTGAATGAAAGAGCGCATGTTTTCATCCAGTGAATTGAGAAAATCATTGCCCTTTAACTCACTATTATATTGTTGCGCCAAGGGTACTCCGCGTTGATATGCAACAATGGTAACTAATGGATTGCCATTGAATTTTTTTGAAAGCTCAGACAGATAATTTACGGCAGCATGTGTGGTGAAGTCGCCTCCTTTTCGCTCGTCGATTATGCTATCAACGCGCAGGTGATATTTTCTCGCGACCAGGTAGTCCAGATTCCATAATCCTGCTTTACCTGATCTGTCTTCGTGAGATTGATTGCAACCGGAAAGCAACAGCGGTAATATCTTAAAGTCATCGTGAAGTTGGGCTGTCTGGCAATCTTTTCTGAAGAGTGGAAAATAAAGATCGCAAAGAGAAATCAATGAGATGTATCGTTTGCAATCGCCTTCAGGAAAGATCAACGAACGAAATTTTTCACGTGTCTCACTGGAAACAAAAATGTGTTCGCCAAAAAGGAGGCAAGTATCAGAAGGCAAAGTCCACTGCTGAGCGCTATCGTTACATTTGAAGTGAGACGTGTTGTTCTTTTTCAGTTGCAGACATAGAAACTGATTTTCTGCTGTTGCAAAAACTTTTTCCTGCTCATTCAGAAATGTAATTTGTGCTGTTGAACTGCAGCTTATCAGTATGAAAATAAGGATATGGAGGAATTTTCCAAAAGTCATATTGCAAAAAAAGGAAAGGATGAAGGCAACGCTTACAAGAGAATGTTTTTTTTATCAACTCAAACGGTACGAACTGCTAAAGGAAAATAATTGCCAGAATGATGAAAAGGAGAATCATCACGATATAGTACCAGAAGTCAACAAACCACGGAAAATAATTGAGGTATTTCTGTAACCACTTTTTCATTAGACCCGAAGTAGGTATTACAAGCAGATGATCAATTCAACCATCTGATACAGCTTTTAGTTTTCAGAATTTGCCTCGGCGCGTGGTGGTATCAATGCATGAGCAGGTACATACCTACTACAGTTGTTACGAACAAAAACCACTTGCGTGTCTTTGTTGCGAATAAATTAAGTGCGATGAGGTTCATAGGCGCCAAAAGTCGTCGTTTGAATTCGTGGGATTTTAATTTTGTGAAACAGTTTTCAAAATCACATAGTGAATAGTATGTTCACAAAGTCAACATGTCTTGGTTGAAATCTCGTGTTTTGATTTTGTCGGGTTAAAGTTTTTAGGGTTTCATTTGTTCTGTAGTTGAAACCTTATTCAATCGAAACCGAAATTGTGAAGAATTACCTAACTCAAATTATGTTCTAAGGTTTTCAATTTTTATTTGATGATGATTCTAAATGTTGTGAGCGCACTGAACGAACACAATGTTGAAGTAAAATATCAAGAGAGTTGAAGTAGAGTTTAGTTTCATGGTTTTTTGGTTAATTGGAGAAACCACTTTGAGGAAGAGTGGTTTTTTCTTTTTCCGGAAGTTGGGTTTCACGCAGATATGAATTGATTTTATGGGATCAGGACCAAAAGTTGTGGACTTGAAAAAAATCATGCGTAAATTTTTGTTAGTCTGAAGAGGAAGAATTCTGTGTTGGTTACCCCTCTGAATTGAGATCTGAAGGCTTTGATTTTTGCATTGAAAGATTCTGCTGAAGCATTTGTGCTACGATTATCGAAGTAGTTGAGTATAGTTTTATAGTGATTCATGATCGTTCTGGAGATTGTATTGAATGCTTTAAAACCTGACTGATTAACTCTTTCGTGCCATTGCGCCAATCGGGTGTATGCATAAATTTTATCTTTTGTGTGATTGTATATCCAGGTGAGTTGTTGTGATAAATCATAGGCGCTTTCGATGTCCTTGTATCGGCTAAAAAGTATGGCTGAACGTGCTTGTTGATTAGGTGTCCAGTCTTGTTTTCTCTTGTAAAGGATATATCTGCTGCGAGCCAGGAGTTGTTTTAAAGTGTCACCATTTTCAAGGATTTCGGGAACAAAACTTTTCTTCTGAGCCTTGGCTTTATCAAAGGCATCGTTTTCCGCATCAATGGCTTCCCATCTATGTTTTATTCTAATTTCCTGAAGCGCCTCTGTCGCCAATTGTTGAACATGAAAACGATCAGTAACTAGTTTGGCGTGCGGAAAACTTCGCTTAGCTATGAGTTCCATATTTGCTGCAAGATCCAAGGTGATCTCTTCTACCTTTTTGCGTTTTCTGTGAGGAATATTTTCCAGAGCTTTCACCACATCCTCAGCCTTTGTTCCTTCTACAATAGCCACTAGTGTCCCTTTTTTACCGCGGGCCTTTTTGTTGGTCACCACTGTATAGAGCTCACCATGGGAAAGGGAAGTCTCATCAATAGATAATTGAGTACCCATGTTCTCGGGGAAAACAAGCCATTGCTTTGCATGATTGCGATCTTTCCACTCTTTGAAATCACTTAAGTGTTGCTTGTAATGACGACGCAATTTTTTACCGCTTACACCAAAGAAAGACCCAATGGTATGGCAGCTGAGAGGCTTAGTATCGACTGATTTCTTTTAAAAAAGCCGCGAACTCTTCTGTCATTCGCGTGCCTTTTGCAACCATGTCCCAGTTCCGGTGAACCGCCTTTCCTGTAGCAGAATTCAGCCAGCGACGCCGCGTTACATGCAGAAAAGCATGATGCCCACGGATGGGAAAATCTTGAATGGTTATCTCCGGGAAAAAGCCTTTTGAACTCAGCTTAACCTTTGCGTAATCGGCAGGAGGACTATTCTTCTCAGTAAAATACAAATGAATCGTTTCACCTTCTTTGGCGTACTTCTCGAAATCAAAATACTCTACCAATGCCTCAGGTAGAACAACTTTCAGTAGGTCGTAATACAAATCTGCCATATCAATTTTTGAACAGCGCAAAGATGGATCAACTCATTTTCCCCACAAGTTTTGGACTTGATCCATTTTATGCAGGTTTTCGGGGGTGAATTTTTGAGATCGTAGACAATTTGTTTTAGGGAGACATGTCTTTGTTTGCGACTCATTTTACCTGGAATCAGTGACGCCGATTTCTATTTGAAATGATCGTATGAATTGATAGATTTTGTGTTGGGATTTTTTTTGGACGATATTAAAATTCCTTCTGTAACTTTTGGGTAAAAAAAAATGCGGAGCCAGTTCGAAGTGAGATTTGTTTTTTTTTATCACAACCTCAAATCCCGCAAATTTTAAATTTGTATGGAATCATAAATCAGGTAATCAAACGATGGGAATGTTGTATGTCATTGGAATTTTGTTCGCCGGTATTGGTATGCTTGTGCAATGGCAACTAAAAAGTAAGATCAAAAAATATTCGGAAATTACTTTGTTGAATCATCTCAGCGGAAGAGAGATTGCAGAGAAAATGTTGCGGTCCAATGGAATTATGGATGTGAAAATTATCAGCGTTACCGGTCAACTCACCGATCACTACAACCCGGGAAATAAAACAGTAAATCTCAGTCACGACGTTTATCACGGGCGTAATGCAGCTTCTGCGGCCATTGCGGCTCACGAATGCGGACACGCCATTCAACATCAAGTGGCATATCCGTTTTTGGGAATGCGTTCTTCGCTCGTGCCTGTTGTGAATATTGCTGCTTCTGTGCTGCCATGGATTTTGATGATAGGCGTTTTCCTCATTCAGCAAGTTCCGGAATTGTTACTACTCGCAATTATTGCACAAGCGGCCATTACATTATTTACACTCATAACGCTTCCTGTTGAATTTGATGCAAGTAGAAGAGCTATGGAATGGATGCAAGAATCGGGAATTGTCGTTGCCCAGGAATATGCTGCAGCAAGAGACGCCCTGAAGTGGGCCGCTATGACTTATGTGGTGGCGGCATTGGCTGCAGTAGCCCAGTTGGTTTATCTTATTTCAAGATACTCAGGAAGGCGCAGCTGACCTACCTTTGGCCTGACACTTGCAAATGCGCTTCATATTTCTCCAGTCTATGTCAGAACTGCTACTCAATTCTTTTACACGAAACCGAATTCTTTACGTCTGTGTTTTCACAGGTATCATTTTCGCATTTTCCTCATGCAGTTCTTCGAAGAAAATGATGAAAGACGCTCAAGTTCTGGAGAAGGGTGGGCTCAATGTTGAAGCTTTCGACAAATACAATTTCATCTATTCGAATTATTCCAGTGCTGAAGCAAGAGTGGGAATGAAGAGAATGGCGCAGCAGATTCTCAATGAGAAAATGCAAAAGGCGCAGATGAAATGTGTAACGGAGAATTACGAAGAGGCGTTGCCGGCATTTGATGACGCGATCTCTTTTTACAATACAAATGCATCTCTGGAATTATCAGGTGGCGCCATGATGGAATCGAGCTACAAGGATTGCAAAAGTCGATATGTCGAAATGCTTTATGAAAAGGCGGAGAAAGCAGTTCGTAATGACGACTATGAAAATGCACATTCACTGATAAGAAAAATAGTAGCCATTGACAGGAACAATCAGAAAGCACAATACCTGGATATGATGTGTGACATCCTTCCCAATTACAACGCGGGTTTATTGGCCATCGAAAATGGACTTTTTAGAAATGCCTATATCAATTTCGCTGAGGTGTGCAAGATCGATGCGGGATTCAGAGATGCGTTGAAATTGCGTGATGAGTCATTGGCGAAAAGTTCCTATGCGTTGGTATACCGCGTGACGATGAACAAAACAGTTTCTGATGTAATAGAAGAGGCATTGGCTGCTTTGATAAAGGGAAAATTGCTCACTTCTGATAATCCATTCTTGGAATTGCTCGAACGTGATGATTTGAGTGCTTTATATATGGAGCAACAAGAAACGCTGGCACCACAATTCGAAAGCGAGAATGGGGCAGAAGCTGGAAAGTTGAGGAGAGCGCGATTTATTCTGTCGGGTGAGTTGGTGAATTGGGAATACAGCGTTTCACCTGAAAACAAATCCAAATGCGATTGTTATGCGACATTCAGAATTTATTCTGAAAAGGTGAATTGCTATCAATACACTCGGTCAGCAAGTGCAAAGGCAACCTTCAAATACAAATTGCTCGATGCCGAAACAGGCAAGCTTTACAATTCGGATGTCGTTACGTTTCAAGATTCAGATACCGGCAAAAATTTCAAGTATGAGATCATGAAGAAATTGAGCCTCACTTCTCCGAATGGAACAAAAGATCACGACGTGAATCTGGCAGGTTTGCAAAATCCGGAACTTGATATGCTCATTTCAGAAGAGGAGATGGCCGGGAAAATGTATGAGTTCATTGCGCAAAAAGTTGCGGCAGCTATGAGCGCTTTTCGTCCATAATGGATGAATGGATTTTCGCAATCTGAGGCAAAATAAGTTCAATGCCATTGTTGCGAATTTCAAAATCGCAAAATGAGCGTCGCTGTTCATCGGTCATCTGATGGCTCATCCTTTGGCGAATTTCTTCCTCGCTTAGTTTGCTTCTGTTTCGAACTCTTTCGATTCTCGTTTCTTCTTCCGCACTCACCAGAATGATGTGCGCGCAATCTTTATATGAATTGCTTTCAATCAAGATCGCTGCCTCCCTCAGAACGTAATTGCTTGTCTGCTTTAAACTCCAGTTAATAAATGATTTAGCTACTAATGGATGAACAATCGCATTTAGTCTTTGCAAAGCGGTTTTATCGTTGAATACTTTGTTTGCCAATGCCGCTCTATTCACCTTATTATCAGTAATGACCGCATCTCCAAATTCAGTGAGGACCGTATTGATTATTTCGGGATGCCGCTCGTATACCATTTTCGCTTCCTCATCCGCGTTGAAAACCGGAATGCCCATAGAGGAAAATACAGAACTGACCAGCGTTTTGCCGGAGCCAATTCCCCCAGTAATTCCAACAACTTTCATCTATCCAAAAATTCAGGTTTGCGAAACTATTGGCGAAAGTAGGCGCGATGAAGTTGAAATGTTATTCCTTTGCGGCAATATCACCTATAAATATGAGTCATCTGATAGCGCCAAGTATTTTGTCTGCAGACTTTGCAAATCTTCAAAGGGACATTGAAATGATCAATCAATCCGATGCAGATTGGTTTCACGTGGATGTCATGGACGGTGTTTTTGTTCCAAATATTTCCTTTGGTATGCCGGTGGTGCAAGCCATTCATCGTCACGCGAAGAAACCTTTGGATGTGCATCTGATGATTGTTGAGCCGGACAAATATGTACAAGCTTTTGCTCAAGCCGGAGCAGCAAATCTCACGGTTCATTATGAGGCATGCACTCACCTTCACCGCACTTTACAGACCATCCGAAACGAAAAAATGAAAGCGGGGGTAGCAATCAATCCGCATACGCCGGTTTCCTTGTTGAATGATATTCTTCCTTACGTCGATCTGGTTTTGGTGATGAGTGTGAATCCCGGTTTTGGAGGACAAACTTTTATTGATGGTACACTTGCAAAAGTCAATCGACTTGCCTCTATGCGTGAAGAAGGTGGCCACAAATTCCTGATTGAAGTGGACGGTGGTGTAGGCGCTGAAAATGCCCAGTCCATATTAACCGCCGGTGCAGATGTCTTGGTTGCCGGAAATTTTGTTTTCAAAGCAAAAAGTCCAGCTAATGCCATTCGATCTTTGAAGTCAATGAAAGTGTAGTTGGCCGGCAGAAAATTTTACTTTTTAACAGATTGTCAGAGCGTCAAAGCATTGATGTCCAGTAATTTGAAGGGCTATTTCAGTTCGTGATTAAACGGTTGCAATCAAAGATAAGGCAATCTAAATCTAAGACGAATAAAAGAAAAATGTCGATTAATTTGGTTTGAGGGGAAACTTTGATATATTTTCGCGTCTTGTGTACGGAATGTTCCCCTAAATCATTCCAGCCTAACAAAAACAAATTCTATTTTACTAACCAATTCCAACTTTCGATGAAGCAATTCTACGCTTTTTCTTCTGCCTGTTGTCGCCTTGTAATTTTCGCATTGATTTCAGCAGCAAGTTTCCTCGTTCCGATTAACGCCGTTGCTCAATGCAGCAACGTTACCTATGGCGGAACAATCGGTTCCAATCAAAGTGGCAACGTGGGCTTTAACCCATCCGCCTTTTTGAATGTAACAAGTCCATCCGGTGGATCCGGAACCATGGAATACATGTGGCTTTATAAGTCATCTGCTACCGGCTGGTCTTTCCAGACTGTTAGCGGTGCGACTTCTTCCAGCTACGATGCTCCTTCGCTCAACGAAACAACTACTTATCGCAGATGTGCGAGAAGATCAGGTTGTTCTGCTTGGGCCGGCGAGACCAATGACTGCACTATTACTATTACGCCAAGTACTTGTAACAACGTTACCAATGGTGGAACTATCGGCTCTGATCAGGCAGGATGCACAGGATTTGATCCGGCTTTGTTGACGAACGTTTCGAGTCCGTCAGGTGGTTCCGGAAGTTTGCAGATTATTTGGATGTATAAAAGTGCTTCTACGAATTGGAATTTGACATCAATCGCTGGTGCAACGGATCTTACTTACGATCCGGGACCGGTAACTGAAGACACTTATTTCAGAAGATGTACTCGAAGACAAGGATGTTCTTCATATGACGGGGAGTCAAACGACATTTTCATTGATATTACACCTTGTTGCAATGCGACCATCGATCAGGTGGTTATTTTCAATTTGGGAAATGGAACCACTTCAGCTTTGACGAACGGTGCAACTTATACTGTTGCTTCATTGCCTGCTAGCTGGAATATTCAAGCGATCGTTTCCGGACCAACCGCTGAAAGTGTGAAATTTACATTCACCGGATCTCAGAATTCGAACAACGTGCAGAATGATGTGCCGTTCGCAACACCCGGAGATACTGATCCATTGAATCTTGCTGCGGGTACTTATACATTGAATGTAAAATTATTTTCGCAGAATGATGCTGTAGGTCTTTTGTGCGATGAGGAAATTTTTACTTTCACGATAGTGGCATGTGATAACGTTACCAACGCAGGTCAGATCGGTTCGGACCAATCCGGTTGCAGAGGATTTGACCCGGCACCTTTTACCGATACAACTTCTCCTTCGGGCGGAAGCGGAGCTCTAGAATACATGTGGTTATATAAGAGTGCTTTCACGAATAACACATTCCAAACCGTAGTTGGAGCGAATCAAAGCACTTATGATGCAGGAGCAACTTTCCTTACAACTACTTACCGTCGTTGTGTTCGCAGAGTTGGTTGTACAAGCTGGTCTGCAGAATCAAATGATGTGGTTGTTACCATTACAGGTGATTGCACACCAACTGAAGTTTGTGATCTTTCAGGTTATGCATCTGCAACCGGTCGCATTCTTTGGATACCAAATTACGGCACTGACTTCAAAGCTTCATTGAGCAACGGTGGTTTGTACTTCGCCAAGTTTGCAAATGGATCAGCACATATGTATGGTGTTGTTGAACGTATCAGCAATCCTAACCAAAAATTCGCAGTAGATGTTTGGTTTGTAAAGAAATCTACGTATGCAGAATGGACTGCTGCAGGTTTGCAAGCCAAAGATCCTGAACTTGGCAATCCGGCTACCTGGACATACTATAATTGGGCAACCAATATCAACAATACACTTATAGGACAAGGAACTCTTGCCGGTGTAACATTAAACCTTACGAATCAGAATCCGATTTATGGACTTCAACTTGGAGACGGTGCAAATGCTCTCAACACCAACGCCAATGGTTTCAGTGTTTGGTTTAGCTACACAGGAACAATGAGCGGTACTGGTGATTTCAATGCTACCTATAACTGTGGACCACAGTGCGCTATTGATGTTCAGGCCGGTCCTGATCGTCAACTTTGTCCTCCACAGACTGTTACTATGACAGCAACTGTTACCGGTGCTGCAAATTGCAGTACACCTGGTGTTTCTGACTGTAACCATGTATTGAGTTCGTCGGGTGGATGGCTCGAGAGTCCTTCGAATTCTACCGTTTGTGGCGACAATGCCGGAACTAAATTGTGGACACAATCAGGTCAGGGTACTTCCTATATTATACTTGACTTGGGAACGACAGTGCCTGCAGGTACACAAGTTTGTGCCAATATGAAACTGGAGCACTGCAGCAATAGCAATACTTCAACTTCAAATGCAAAAATTCAGGCTTCAACAAGTGCAACAACAGGATTCGTGAATCTTACTTCTTCGGTGCTGTTTTCACAAACTTCTTATCAAGATTTTTGTTACACGCTTGCAGCACCTGCACGTTACATCAAAATTTCTGACAATGGCAACTGCGCTTTCCGTGTTGACTATGTTACTTATACTACCGCATCTACAAATGCAGGTGGAGTTACATACGCCTGGTCAGGTCCGGGTATTGTGGGTGCTACCAATGGAGCTTCTATTACAGCAAATGCTGCCGGTACTTATATCGTAAACGTTACAGGTTGCAACAACTGCTTGGATTCGGATACGGTAGTTGTTACTTCAGATAATATTCCTCCGGTTTTCAATCCGGGTCAGCAATCTATTTATGATCTTGGTTGCACGCAAAGTGTTCCATTGATTCAGCCGGTTGCAACTGATAACAACGGAACAGTTACTTATTCATACGTTGATATTGCTACCTGCAATACGACCAACAACTCTTGCGACTATAAAACTTATACTCAAGGTGGATGGGGAGCACCCGCTCACGGAAACAATCCTGGAGTATATCGCAACGCTAATTTTGCAGCGGCATTCCCAACAGGACTGACGATTGGATGCTCGACAGGATTTACTCTTCGTCTTACAACAGCTCAGGCAGTGCAAGATTTCTTGCCTTCAGGCTCAACACCTTCTGCTTTGCCTTCAAATCAAGTGAATCCAGGCAACTCGTATAGAAACGTGTTGGCCGGACAGCTTGTGGCTTTGACACTTTCATTGCGCTTCGATCAGTACGATGCAAACTTCGGTGGATCTAACGGATACCTGGGTGATCAAACAATCGCCAGCGGAACTTTCGCCGGTATGACCATCACTCAGGTTGTCGCTATTGCCAATCAGGTGATTGGAGGTTGCAGTACTGCATATTCATTCAGCTCAGTTAATCAAGTATTGTCTAGCTTGAACGAAAATTTCGACGGTGGTTCGAACCACGGTTTCGTGAATTGTTCACAGCCTGACATCGCTTGTGCTTGTACACATCACCGCAGATGGACAGCAACAGACGGTTGTGGTAACACCGCAACTTTCGACCAGTACTTTATCACTGGTGATAACGAAGGTCCTGTTGCCTCTTCACAGCCATCTAACGTAACTGTTCAGTGTATTGCAAATGTGCCTGCAGCTCCGGTTGTTACCTTCACTGATGCTTGTCAAACGGTTGTTGAAACATGGATGATTGAAAATTCATCTACTGAAAATTGTATCACTACAATTTTGAGAACATGGTTTGCAACTGACGGTTGTAACAGCACTTATGTATATCAGACCATCACAGTCCATGATACCATCAATCCAACATTCAACAACTTGCCTGTTGCAAGCGCTGTTCAGTGTGGAATGCTTCCAACATCGTTCAACGTAACCGGTTCTGACAACTGCGATACTTCAGTTGATATTACTCAAAATTATGTTGATTCAGGAACAGGTTGCAACTTGACGCGTACCTTCACATTCACTGCTACAGATGATTGCGGAAATAGCATAACTGCAACAAGAGTATTCTCTATCTACGACAACACACCTCCAGTATTAACAGGAGTTCCAGGCAACTCAACAGTTCAGTGTGATGCTGTTCCAATGGCCGGTGGTGTAACAGCCAGCGACAATTGTGATGGTAACCTGCCTGTAACATACAGTCAAACCAGCACTCAAGGTTGTCCTTATACTATTACACGTACTTGGTCGGCTACAGATAATTGTGGTAACACAACTTCTGCGACTCAAGTGATCACTGTGGTTGACACACATGCACCGGTACTTTATGGTATTCCTGCTGATGTGACTATTCAGTGTGATCAGATGCCTGCCGCTTTCAATGTTTGGTATACTGATAACTGCGCTAATGACTTAATCATTTCTCTTACAGCAAATACTATCACTCATGATTGTGGTGCAACGTTTATTCGCACCTGGACTGTAACTGACCATTGTGGTAATACAACTTCTTCAACACAAACTATAACGGTTGTTGATACCGTTGACCCGGTAGCTTCGAACGTTCCGCAAGATATCAATCTAGAATGTGACGCTGCGATGCCTACTAATGTTCCCACTTTCACGGACAATTGTGATCTTGAATTGACCATTCTTCCTGCAAGTTCAATTTCGAATGATGATTGTTATACAATCATTCACCAGAGTTGGACTGCAACTGATGATTGTGGCAACTCAACAACTGTCAGCCGCAACATCAATATTGTTGATACAACATTGCCATATGTAATTCAAAGTGTTCCTTCTGAACTCACTTTAGAGTGTGATCAGGATGAGCCTTATTACATGCCAACATTCGGTGACAATTGCGACACGGATCTTTCACTTTCAGCAATCAGCGGAATCAACAACGTAAGCAATTGCGGATGGGATGTTGAGCGTGCCTGGACTGCAACGGATGATTGCGGAAACAGCAGAACGGTTTATCAGGTGATTCACTTCGTGGATACTACCAATCCTGTTCTTGTAGGCGTTCCTGCAAGCAATACTGTTGAGTGCGATAACGTGCCTGCACCGGCAAACGTAACTGCTACTGATAACTGTTCAGATGCTTCTGTTTCTTTGAGTCAGAGCATGACGCAAGGATGTCCTTACACTATTACACGCATATGGACTGCTACAGATGCTTGTGGAAATCAGTCGTCAGCTACACAGACTTTGACTGTGGTTGACACAATGGCTCCTTCATTGATTGGAGTTCCTGCGGATGCAACTGTTGAATGTTCAGCTATTCCTGCAGCAGCAATTGTAACTGCAACTGATAATTGTGATCTTACATTGAGCGTTTCTTACAACCAGCAATATGTTGCAGTTGACGCTTGTCAGTACATGCTCGTTCGCACATGGTCAGTGGTTGACGATTGTAACAACGTAGCTTCTGCAAGTCAGGTTTTGACCGTGGTTGATACAACCAACCCAACATTGGTAAATGTGCCTGCTGACATCACCGTTGAATGCGATGCAATTCCCGCACATGCAATGGTAGTTGGTGATGACAACTGTGACGAAAATGTTGAAGTTTCTTTCTCGCAGTCAATGACTGATGGATGTCCATATACGATTACTCGTACTTGGGTAGGAACAGACAATTGTGGTAACCAGGTGACCGGAACTCAAGTTATTTCTGTTATCGATACTACATACCCGGTTCTTCACGGAGTGCCAGCAAGCATTACACTTGAGTGCGACCAACCTGCACCGCTTGCAGTTGTGACAGCGACGGACAATTGCACTGACGATCTTGTTGTCACATTGAATGCAACTACTGTCGCTTACGACTGCGGTTCAATATTTACACGTATCTGGTCTGTAACAGACGCTTGTGGTAACACAACATCAGCTACCCAGGTAATTACATATGTTGACACAACAATGCCGTATGTAATCCAAGGTGTTCCTGCTGAACTCACTTTAGAGTGTGATCAGGATGAGCCTTATTACATGCCAACATTCGGTGACAATTGCGACACGGAACTTTCACTTTCAGCAATCAGCGGAATCAACAACGTAAGCAATTGCGGATGGGATGTTGAGCGTGCCTGGATTGCAACGGATGATTGCGGAAACAGCAGAACGGTTTATCAGGTGATTCACTTCGTGGATACTACCAATCCTGTTCTTGTAGGCGTTCCTGCAAGCACTACGGTTGAGTGCGATAATGTGCCTGCACCGGCAAACGTAACTGCTACTGATAACTGTTCAGATGCTTCTGTTTCTTTGAGTCAGAGCATGACGCAAGGATGTCCATACACTATTACACGTATATGGACTGCTACAGATGCTTGTGGAAATCAATCTTCAGCTACACAGACATTACTGGTAGTTGATACTACTTTGCCATATATCATTTCATCACCTCCAATTCACCTCACGGTTCAGTGTGGTGATGAAATCGCGCTAGTTGCTCCAGTATTTGGTGACAATTGCGACGACGATCTTACACTTGGATACACTGAAGAAATCACAAGTGGTGGTTGCGTACCTGGCTTGATCCGAATCTGGTCGGCTACGGATAACTGCAACAACACTGCTTATTTCGAACAGATCATTTCTATCATCGATACTCTTGCACCAACTTTTGATAATCTGCCTTCAGATGCTACTGTTGAATGCGATGCGGTTCCTGCTGCTGCGATTGTTACAGCTTCCGACATCTGTGATGAAGATGTTACAGTTACTTTCTCTCAGACAAGCACAACAGGTTGTCCTTACACTATTACACGTACCTGGACAGCAATGGATGAGTGTGAAAACACTACTGTTGGAGTTCAGGTGATCACTGTAGTTGATACAACTTATCCTGTTCTTCATGGTGTTCCTGCAAGTCTCACTCTTGAGTGCGATCAGCCAGCACCTGGTTACAATGTAACTGCTACAGACAATTGCGCTGCGAACATGCAAATCAATTTCACTGCAAACCTTGTAACAATGGATTGCGGTTCAACTTTGACGCGCACATGGAGTGTAAGTGATGATTGTGGTAACACAACTTCTGCTTCACAGATCATCAATTTTGTTGATACTAGAAATCCATATGTAATTCTTGGTGTTCCATCCGAATTGACACTACAGTGCGATCAGCCTGAGCCGATTTATATGCCAACTTTTGGCGACAACTGCGACCAGGGTCTTTCTCTTACTGCAATCAGCGGTATCACGAATGTGAACGATTGCGGATGGGATGTTGAGCGTGCATGGACAGCAACAGATGACTGTGGAAACAGCACAACTGTCACTCAGATTATCCATTTCATAGACACAACTAATCCGGTTCTTGTAGGTACTCCTGCGTCAACTACTGTTGAATGTGATGCAGTACCGGCACCGGCATTGGTATCTGCAACAGACAATTGTTCTGAGGCAACTGTATCATTCAGTCAGAGCATGACTGAAGGATGTCCTTATACCATCACACGTACCTGGGTGGCTACGGATGTTTGTGGAAATGAGTCTTCATACGTTCAGACTATCCTTGTTGTTGATACTACTTCACCTTCATTGATTGGTGTTCCTGGCGATGCGACTGTTGAATGTTCTAACATTCCTGCAGCTGCTATTGTAACTGCAATTGATAATTGTGATCTCACGTTGACTGTTTCTTATAACCAACAGAACATCAACATCAATGCTTGCTCTTATATGCTTGTTCGCACTTGGTCTGTAACTGATGATTGCAACAACATGACTTCTGCAAGTCAGATACTAACTGTAACTGATACAACTAATCCAACTCTGAACAACGTTCCAGCTGATGCAATCGTTGAGTGTGATGAGGTTCCTGCTGCAGCTGTCGTAACTGGTTCTGACAACTGTGACAACAACGTTGAAGTAAGCTTCAACCAATCAGCAACAGAAGGTTGCCCGTACACCATCACCCGCACATGGGTTGGTGTTGACAACTGTGGCAATCAAGTTTCAGCTACTCAGGTATTGACCGTTGTTGACACAACATATCCTGTTCTTCATGGTGTTCCTGCAAGCATTACACTCGAGTGCGATCAGCCAACTCCTGGTTACAATGTAACAGCTTCTGACAACTGCGCTCAAGACATGCTTATCAATTTTACAGCTAACGTTGTAACAATGAATTGCGGTTCAGTATTGACACGCACATGGAGTGTAAGCGATGATTGTGGTAACACAACTTCTGCAACACAAGTAATCAATTTTGTTGACACTACAAATCCATATGTAATTCTTGGTGTTCCTGCTGAATTGACGCTTGAGTGTGATCAAGATGAGCCGGTTTACACACCTACTTTTGGTGACAACTGCGATCAGGAACTTTCACTCACTGCTATCAGCGGTATCAATAACGTGAATGATTGCGGATGGGATGTTGAGCGTGCATGGACAGCAACAGATGATTGCGGCAATAGCACAACAGTTACTCAGGTAATACATTTTGTTGATACTACCAATCCTGTATTGGTTGGTGTTCCTACTAACTCAACTGTTGAGTGCAGCGCAATTCCCGCTCCGTCTAACGTAACTGCAACAGACAACTGTTCTGATGCAACCGTTTCTTTGAGCCAGAGCATTGGTGAGGGTTGTCCTTATACTATTACTCGTACTTGGACTGCTACTGATGCTTGTGGTAATCAAACTACAGCAACACAAACGTTGCAAGTAGTTGATACTACTGCTCCGTCATTGATCGGTGTTCCAGCGGATGCTACTGTTGAATGTTCAAACATTCCTGCTGCAGCAATTGTAACAGCTACTGACAACTGTGATCAGACATTGGAAATAGGTTACTACGAACAGTTCATTCCTGGTGATGCTTGCCAATACATATTGGTACGCACTTGGTCTGTCACTGATAACTGCGACAATACAACTTCTGCAAGTCAGATACTTACCGTAACTGATACAACTAATCCAACTCTGAACAACGTTCCGGCTAATGCAACGGTTGAGTGTGATGAAGTTCCTGTTGCAACTATCGTAACTGGTTCTGACAACTGTGATGACAACGTTGAAGTTAGCTTCAACCAGTCAGCTACAGAAGGTTGTCCATACACTATCACCCGCACTTGGGTAGGTGTTGACAACTGTGGCAATCAAGTTTCAGCTACCCAGGTACTGACTGTTATTGATACAACATATCCTGTTCTTCACGGTGTACCTGCAAGCACAACGCTTGAGTGTAACCAGCCAACTCCTGTTGCTGTAGT
Organism: Flavobacteriales bacterium; assembly: GCA_043748015.1. Taxonomy (GTDB): domain Bacteria; phylum Bacteroidota; class Bacteroidia; order Flavobacteriales_D; family Sanyastnellaceae; genus JAIBBG01. The sequence continues at coordinate 16,194 of JAYTOA010000039.1, read as the reverse complement.
TACAGCAACTGATAACTGTGCTGATAACATGCTCATCAGTTTGACTGCCAACACAGTTACAATGGATTGCGGTTCAGTATTGACACGCACTTGGAGTGTAAGTGATGATTGTGGTAACACAACTACTGCTTCACAAGTTATCAATTTTGTTGATACAACTATTCCTTTTATCATCGAAGGTGTTCCAACAGAACTCACTGTAGAGTGCAGTTCACCGGTTCCTGCTTACACGCCTACATTCGGTGACAACTGCGATAACGAGTTGACTGTTGTTGCATCAAGCGGAATCACTAACGTGAACGAATGCGGTCATGACATTGAGCGTTCTTGGACAGCAACAGATGATTGTGGAAATTACTTCACAGTATACCAGGTGATCCACATTGTGGATACTACCAATCCGGTATTGGTTGGTATTCCTGCGAACACAACTGTTGAGTGCAGCGCAATTCCTGCTCCAGCTATCGTAACTGCGACTGACAACTGTTCTGACGCAACTGTTTCTTTAAGCCAGAGCATGACTGAAGGTTGTCCTTACACAATTACTCGCACATGGACTGCTACAGATGCTTGTGGTAATCACTCTACAGCAACCCAAACATTGCAGGTAGTTGATACTACCAATCCATATTTGGTGAACAATCCTCCTATCACATACAATATTGAATGTGGTGAAGTTGTCCCTCAGAATGATCCAATATTCGCTGACAACTGTGACTTGAACCTCACAATCACTTTCAACGAAATAGAGACAAGTGGAAGTTGCCCTGGTGCGTTGATCCGCACATGGGTTGCTACTGACGATTGTGGTAACCACGCAACTTTCGAGCAGTATGTATTCATTCACGATACAACAGCTCCTTCGGTTGTAGTGGGTGTCCCTGCGGTGTTGACTCTTGAGTGCGATCTGCCATTGCCTACAAATGCACCAGAATTCATGGATGTGTGCGATAGCGAATTTGTTGTAGTTGCTACTACTACAACGATGAATGCTACAGCATGTAGTTATGATGTTGTTCGCACATGGGTTGCCACTGATTATTGTGAAAACAGCACTACTGTTACACAAACAATTCACGTTGTGGACACTACAGATCCTATCATTTCTTCATGGCCTGCTGACCAGACTTATGAGTGTGGTGAGACAATTCCCGGTCCTGGTGAGATTGTTTATTCTGACAACTGTGATACAGATATTGAAGTGAACTATTCTCAAGTACAGTTTGATCTTGATTGCGGTTACTACCTCATTCGTACTTGGAGAGTAACTGACAATTGCGGAAATGAAGCAGTTGAAAGTCAAATCATCTATGTATTGGATGAAACCAATCCGGTTCTGTTCGGTGTGCCTGCTGACATCACTATTGAGTGCGACCAGCCAATACCTGCATTTGCTACTTTCACTGCAACTGATAACTGTGATAATGATCTCACTTTGAGCGTCAACGATGTGATCGTGCAGAATGATTGTGGCTACATGATCAAGCGTTACTACACAGCTGTTGATGATTGCGGCAACACGTCTTCAATTCCACAGATCATCACTGTAGTTGATACTACACCTCCAGTGATCGTTGCACCTGCTGACGTTACTGTTCCTTGTAATCAAATTCCAAATGCGCCTGAATTGAGTGCTACAGACAATTGTGATAATAACGTAACTGTTGTTTACAATGAAGTAATCGAATCTGGTTGTCCTTACAGCATCATCCGCACATGGACTGCTACAGATGACTGCGACAATCAAACGTTGGTAACTCAGGTGATCAGCGTTTATGATGAGATTGCTCCAGTGTTCGATGCATTCCCTCCTTTCGTGTTGATTGAATGTGACCAGATTGATGTTTATACATTGACAGCTACTGACAACTGCGACGTGAACGTTACGGTTACAATCATCGAAGAAATGCAAGTTTCAGGTGGCTGCTACGGTAATCTCCTCAGAACTTATGAGGCGGTTGACAATTGTGGAAACAGTGTGACTGCATTCCAGATCATTGAGATTGTAGATACTAACGCTCCGATTCTGCATAACATTCCTGCCGAGACTACAGTTATTTGCGGTCAAAGTTTGCCTGCAGTTCCAAGTAACATTTTCGCCACTGATAATTGTTCTTCGGATATGATCATCGCTTATACACAGACGCAGACCAACGAATTCTGTCCTTATGATGTGATTCGTACATGGAGTGTTTCTGACATTTGTGGTAACGTAACTACCCAGACTCAGACAATCCACGTGACTGTTGAAGTACCTGCAAACGTGAATTTGCTTGCATATCCAAATCCTGCACAACAACACTTCACATTGAAGTTCAGCGTGCCAACGGATCAGGAAGTGTTTGGTGCGATTTACGACGTTACTGGTCGTCAGGTAATGCCTATCTACAACGGAAAAGCTGATGGTGGCAGATTGTATCAGTGGGATATCGACGCTCGTAATTTCGATGCCGGTTCATATATGATCGGATTGAAAGTAGGTGGTGAGATGCATCACGAAAGACTTATCATTAGCGGTAGATAAAAAGCGGATTTATATTAGTAAAAGCCGGTCTTCAGAAATGAAGACCGGCTTTTTTTTTGTTTAGTCCTTTCAGCTTCCATTCAGAACCGGTTCCAAGATCCTTGGTGAATGTGCTACACAAAAACGTAACTTCGCGCCTCCACAATTTTGTAGCAACATGGAGTTTCACTCAATCAATGCCATTTCACCAATCGATGGCCGGTATCGCAGTCAGTCGGAAATTCTCTCCGGATATTTCTCAGAGAATGCATTGATACGTTATCGCCTTTGGGTGGAAGTGGAATACTTTATTAGTTTGTGTGAGTTGCCACTTCCGCAATTGAAAAATGTTGCACCGAAAGATTTTGTGGAGCTACGAAAAATTTATCTCGAGGCAAGCATGGATGATATCCTGCACATCAAGCATCTTGAAAGCATCACCAATCACGATGTTAAAGCTGTTGAGTATTTTCTTCGTGAAAAATTTGAGTTGACAGGATATGCTGATTACAAAGAATTCATTCATTTCGGTCTCACTTCGCAGGACATCAACAACACCGCAATTCCTGCTTCATTTCGTGACGCCGTGGAGCACGTGTATATCCCTGCGGTGGATCGCATTCTAGAGAAATTGATCGCATTGTCAAAGGAATGGAAGGATATTTCAATGCTGGCCAGAACGCATGGCCAGCCGGCATCGCCGACTAAACTTGGGAAAGAGTTTTACGTTTTTGTTGATCGCCTCGATGAACAATTGAATCAATTGTCCGACATTCCGTACAATGCAAAATTTGGTGGTGCTACCGGAAATTTCAATGCGCATCATGTGGCTTATCCGGAAGTAGACTGGGTGGAATTCGCAAATGATTTCTTGAGTACAAAACTCGAATTGAAACGATCGCGTTTCACAACACAAATTGAACATTACGATAATCTCGCGGCTGCGTTTGATGCACTTAAAAGAACAAATACTATTCTTGTTGATCTCTGTCGCGACATCTGGACATACATCTCCATGAATTATTTCACGCAAAGAGTGAAAGAAGGTGAAGTTGGTTCCTCTGCTATGCCGCACAAAGTGAATCCAATTGATTTTGAAAACGCTGAAGGAAATCTTGGAATAGCGAATGCGTTACTCGAACATCTTTCCGCAAAACTTCCTGTGAGTCGCTTGCAACGTGACTTAACAGATAGCACAGTGATGCGAAACATCGGAGTGCCTCTGGCACATACCATCATTGCTTTCAACTCAATTGAAAAGGGATTGGGAAAACTCATGCTTAACGAGCAGGAACTAAAGAACGACCTGGAAAATAATTGGGCTGTTGTTGCTGAAGCCATTCAAACGATTCTTAGAAGAGAAAACTATCCGCATCCATACGAAGCGCTGAAAAATCTCACGCGTGGAAAATCATCCATTTCAAAAAGCGATATCGTTGCTTTTATCCAAGAACTCAATGTCAGCGAAAATGTAAGAAAAGAGTTATTCAAGATTTCTCCCGAGAACTACACAGGAGTGGATCTTCTTGCTTCTGAATTCTGATGATGACTTGTAGGGAACTATTATACTTATGAAAAAACTTCGAGAAATATTCAATCTGGTAAAAGGCTACAAGAAAAGTCTGATCTCCAATTTCATATTCAATATTCTCAACGCAATATTCTCACTGTTCACTTTTCTTGCTGTCGTTCCTTTCCTCTATATTCTTTTCAGGGTGAATGGTTCAGGACCTGCCGCTGATGCCGGAAAAAGCAATAAACTTTGGCTTTGGGCGAGCAATGGACTCGATTCATTCATCGCTGCAAACGGTCAGGGAAAGGCACTTGCGTTGATGTGTCTTTTTATTGTAGTGCTTGCGCTCGTTAAAAACATCGTCAATTATATTTCTTTGTTCAGTATCGCCAGAATTCGAACGAGTGTGTCGCGTGACCTTCGTGAAAAACTTTACAAAAAGATACTTGATCTTCCTGTATCTTTTTTTTCAAATGAAAGAAAGGGCGATATCATTTCACGCATGACAAACGACCTGATGGAAATTGAATTCAGCGTAATTGGCACGCTTGAAGCATTGCTGAAGTCACCCATCATGATCATCATCTCTTTACTGACATTGATTATCATCAGTTGGAAATTGACCATCTTCTCGCTGTTGTTTTTGCCGATCAGCGGTTACATGATTGCGCGCATTGCAAAGAGTCTGAAGAACGCTGCGGGTCGCGGAAAAAGTAGTCTCGGGGATTTAATTTCTATCATTGAAGAAACACTAACAGGTATCAGAATTCTCAAAGTTTTCAATGCGGAAAAACAATTCAAGCAGAAGTTCGACAGGATGAACGACTTCTATTTTAAATTGATGCATCGTTTGTATCGCCGCGAATATTTGAGTTCGCCTATGAGCGAATTCATTGCGCTCATGGTGATCTCTATCTTACTGTTTGTAGGTGGAAAGATTGTCATTTCCGGTGAAATGGGAGGGGAGATGTTGATCGGATACCTGGTTGTTTTTTCGCAGATTATTCAGCCTGCTAAAGCGTTCAGTGATGCGATTTTCAAGATCAACAAAGGTGCTGCTTCTTTGGATCGCATCAATGAAATTCTTGATGCTCCTGAGACTGTATTCGATGCACCTGATGCGAAATCAATTGATGCCTTTGAAGACAAAATTGAATTCCGAAATATCCGCTTTGGATATTATGGAGATGATGTCATCAAGGGAATTTCTTTCAGTATAAAGAAAGGAGAAACTGTTGCGCTTGTTGGTCCTTCCGGCAGCGGAAAGAGCACGCTGGCTTCTCTCCTCGCAAGATTTTATGATCCAAATAGCGGAGAAGTTTTAATTGATGGATTGTCATTGCGTGATGGAAAGATCAACGACATCAGAAAGCTAATGGGTTTCGTTGCACAGGATTCTGTCCTGTTCAACGACAGTGTAAAAAACAATATTGCTCTAGGCGCTACTGGTCTCAACATGGAGCGCATTGTGCAAAGCGCACAGATCGCCAACGCGGCTGAATTCATAGATAACCTCAACGGAAAATACGATTTCAATATCGGTGACGGTGGAAACAAATTGAGCGGTGGGCAAAAACAAAGACTGGCTATCGCAAGAGCAATTTTCAAAAACCCACCGATTCTTATATTGGACGAAGCAACTTCGGCACTTGATACACACAGTGAAAAACTCGTGCAGGAAGCGATTTTTAAATTGATGGAAAATAGAACGTCATTGGTAATTGCTCACCGTTTAAGTACGATCAAGCGCGCCGATAATATCATTGTGATACAAGATGGTATGATTGCCGAACAGGGAACGCATGATCAATTGATACAACACAGCGGTGTCTATAAAAGCCTTGTAGACATGCAGAAATTCAGTTAATCATCGCAGTACGATAATCATTCCGCGACTGTGTTTCTCATCAAGCACATCGGCATTGTTGAAGTCTATCGCTTTGATGTGATAAATGTAAATTCCATCAGGTGCATAGTATTCGTCTCCACCGGTCCACACGGCTTCTGTATCGGTAGTGGTAAAAACTTCATCACCCCAGCGATTAGAAATAGTCAACTTGTAATCTTTGATTCCATGCGCCACCACTTTAAAAACATCATTGATACCATCACCATCCGGCGTGAATGAATTCGGGACATAGAGCGTCACGCATTCACCGGTGATCAACACATTATCTGTTGCTTTACAACCCAACAAGCTTGCTTCAAGCGTATAAATATTCTTGCCGGCAGGTTCGCTGATCTGAAGGCTGGATGATGAACTCACTTCTGAATTATTAAACAGCCATCTCAAATTTCCTTCACCTGTTCCTTCAATGTCAATGATGCTGAAGCAATCACTTTCTATATCGGTTCCTGCATCTACAAATGGCAAAGGTAGAAACGTAACGTGCACAGAATCTGTCGCAGAACAGTTTCCTGTGGTAGCTGTTACTGTGTAAAATGTGCCGACAGCAACATTCACATCTGTTGTTGTAGCTCCATTCGACCAGACGAGCGTATTGAATATTCCGCTTGCTGTCAGATCGATTGATTCGCCAACACACGCTGTGTCGCGTGAAGCCTGCACAGAGACTGATGCTGTGTTGTTGATAGAAACCGAAACGGAATTTGAAAACGTGGGACAGAAACCGGTCAATTCTGAATAAAAACTGTAAAGCCCCGGTACGCTGATTATATAAGTTGCATTAGTTGCGCCGGGAATTGCGATGTTGTTGAAATACCACTGATACGAACCCGGTGAATTTCCTTGAATAACAAAGTTGCTATCACACACCACTACATCAACTCCCGGAATAATTGAAACCGGCACTATATTCAAAAATGTAACATGGATGATGTTGGAAGTGCGTGGACAAAGTGCATTGGTTGTGCGAACAGTATAACTTCCGGGAGTTGTTGCAACGTATTGCGCACCATTCGCTCCCGGAATATTCACGCCATTGTTTTGCCAGGCATAGGGGCCTGCTCCTGCAGCAGAGAGTGTTACGTTTTCTCCGTTGCAAATAGCTGTTGGACCACTTGCAGTTATTACAGGAATTTCAGTCGCAATTACTTCTATGTAATTCGGTAATGTGAGATTGTATGTTCCGCATGAATTATTCACCTCGATGCTTACATCGAAATTTCCTGCGTTCGTGTAACAAACACCTGATGGATTTTGTAGTGTTGAAGTGGCGGTTTGCGCTCCTGCAAATTGCCAGTTCCACGAAGTCGAAGTCGGTGTACTCAAATCTGTAAAACTGATGCAATCTCCTTCGCAAATTATTTGCAATGAACTTGAAAAATTGACGTCAACATTCACCAGCGTGAGATTGATTTGATCTGAAGTCGAACTGCAAAATCCTGCCTGCTCTGAGTAGAAATGATACAATCCACTTTGTGTGGCATTATAAGTATTACTCGTCGCACCCGGAATCGGATTGTTATTCAAGAACCACTGAAAATTGCCAGTCGATGTTCCTTGAATCAAATAGGAATTCTCACAAATAACAACATCGGTATTTGGCGTAATACTCAGCACAAGCGCAGCTAGCGCCGTTACCGTTATTTGATTCGACGTTTGCGGACAATTCGCATTTGTGGTCACCAACGTATAATTCCCTGCGAGACTTGCAACGTATTGAGCACCGGTTGCGCCAGGGATGTTACCACCATTCAGTTGCCAGTTGTAAGGCGGTGTGGCCGTTGTGCTCAACGTAACGGTTTCGCCGGAGCAAATATCTGTGGGACCATTGGCCGCTATCACTGGAATTTCATTCTCAAGAACGTGTATGTAATTTGGAATGGTGAATGAATACGATCCGCAGGAATTAATGACAGTCATTGTCACATCGAAGTCACCAACATTATTGTAACAAACACTTGGAGGATTTTGAACGAATGAAGTGCCGCCAACAGCACCCGGAAATTGCCAACTCCAGGCAGTTGGATTCGGCGTGCTGGTTCCGGTGAAACTGATGCAATCACCGGCGCATATTGTTTGGGTATTGCTTTGAAAATTGATAGTGACAACCAGTCCGGAATTACTGGTGCCGGGTGTTATGCTCGTCGTACATTTCACAGACCAGGCTGTGCCACCGTCACACGTTCTGGCAGCGGTACAACCATTGTTGCTATTTGTGCTCGGTAATGATTCAAATACTGTGTTGGTAGAGTTAAAAAGCAAATTTACAGGCGCACATCCTTGAGTGGCACTTGAGATAATGCTCACATCCATTTGACCAGCTCCCCAAATCACAGCATCCTGAATTTGACCGCTACCGTTGGTGAGCACAAGTTGTTCATTGCTGTTAGTGAAAACGCCGATGCTTGTTCCGGCTGCGCAGCCGCATGTTCCCCAATTGAGATCCACAGGAAATCCTGCCGCATTGCTGCCAATAGTCAAAAATCCGTTGGGTTGAATGGTAGTTCCTTGGGGAAATGTCACCGTAAAATCACCATCGCTTAGTATATAACAGCTTAAATCGACTGCGTTAGCGCATGAATTGTAGAGTTCAACCCATTCTTCGGTATTGGGAGAAAAATTGCCATCCGCCGACCCAGCGCCATTGATCATCACCTCATTAATCACCACGCATTGTCCGACACCTGTGAATGTGTTGAATAGAATGAATAGCAGTGCAATGCTTTGAACGAATGTGTTGCGGTTGAATATTTTCCTCTTCTCTATCAAATAATTCGGGGCTTCTTTTTTCCAAATGCAGCCGGCAAATGTCATACTGTTTGACTAGATATAACTACATTTTGTTGCACAAGGCATTTCAGAAAACTTAAAGCAGCATCCGATCATTTCACGTCCGAGCTGGACAAGGATGAAATTTTATGCTAGAGTTTTGATAAACATATGGGCCCAGACGCTCCTGGAAAGACGATACAAGTAGGGAAATACAACTATTGTCGCGATAACACCGGTGGTGAGAAAGGTGATGGGATTGGTGAGAAAACCGAATTCTATCCAGCCAAAAGCATCAAATATTTTTAGCGCAATGAGTACTGAAACCCAAAGCGCTACCGTCAATCCCCAGGAAACATAAGCCGCGCCAAAATAGAATCCACTCTCCGGATGAAGATTGGTTCCGCAAGCATCACATTTTGATTTGAATTTGCCCAAATCCTTCAATGCGTACAATGATGGATTTTCATACATCGATGATTGGTTGCACGCTGGACATTGGAATGTGAGCGTTGAAGTCAATATACTTTTCTTGCCTGTCATGCGGCGAAAATACTTTTCAGTGTCTTTTTTGTACGTGATAAAAATCACTGATTTTCTCCTTTCGTCAATCAATTACAAACTACTGTGTCGTAAATGGCACCGTATCCTATGAACGCGCCAAGCCCACCGACAACGTTTGTTTCCAAATTGAATGGAACAGAGAAAGGACTGCCCTGATTTGAGATTTGTGATTCAAAACTGTAAATGTATTTGTAGGCATTTCGATCAATGGTACAACCACGAACGGCAACGGTATCACCCACTTTGAAATATCCGCGCTCAATATTTCTATCGTCGAATTTGTTAGTGTTGGGTTCTGTTCCTCTGTAATACGCGAATTCGAATGAAAGACCATTGAAAAACCTGTCGTCGAAAACAGAACCTAGGGGTGCGATATAATTGTAATCCTTTTGCTTGCCTCTTAAATTTTCTTCACTGATCCATTGCGGATAATGATTGATGCGTTTAGCAAACCAGCGGTAAGCATTGCCGATGGTGTCAGGGTCGGTGAGGTTTCCATAAATAAATCCCAGACTGTCATTTGGATGTGAACTTACAATGTTGAAATACAAAGTATCTATAAAGACCAACTCAGGAAGCTTCGTTACGCTTGTGCAATGATGTCCGGGATACTGAACGTCGAGTTGGTATACTTTGCCAACCTCTCCAAGAAGCGTCAACGAAGTATAGAGGCAAAGATTCAAAGCGGTAATCGTTTCAACGGGTATGCCCAATGCCACTGACGCAAACTCGAGTTCTTCAGGACTCAAATCACTTGAACAATACTCGGGCAAAATGTGCGATTGGCCGTCAACTGTTACACTCACTTCGGCATCGTGAACAAATAAATTCTGCAATGTTTCTATGGACGTTGGATCAAAATATCCCTGACTCCAGGTAAGCATTATTATCGGTGGCTGTTCCTGATAGATACTTCCTTCAACGACAATTTTAGGCTCTGAACGCGGCAGATCCACAGTAATTTCTTTTTCGCAGGAACCAATAGAAACAGCAATTGCGAATAGTAGCAGTGTGCTTGAAAAAATGGATGTGTATTTATTCGGAAGTTTCATTGACTGAATCGCGAAGTTACTTGATGACGCTTCAAATCTTTTTTCGTTTTGGTTTTTTTTCGTCGTGAGTACTCAATGGGATGCGCTGATTTTTTCGCATAGACTTTGAAGAGTACCACTCTAAAAATTTAATAGGAAGTTAAATTTTTAGATGTCGAAGTGATGTAAAACGTCTGGTTCCATTGGTATTTGCGGCTTTCGACCCCGAACTGAAAATGGCTTAACACTTTTTCAGAAGATCTGCCACAATGGAAAAAAAATCTCTCGTTTAAATTTGTGTCGCTAGAAAATTATTTAACGACAAAATCCAATTTTAAGCTTTATGAAAAAGAATTTGATGTTACTCGCTATGGCTTTTGCCGGTGGATTTGTTTCACTTGGTGCCTACAAAATGTTTTTTGATGAAGGAGCATCCGGTCATATGATTTCGGCGACCGAAGTCCCGGTTTACAATGCGTCATATGCAGGACTTCCTGAGGGAACGGCTGATTTTACAGCTGCCGCCGAACGAACGGTGAACAGTGTCGTTCACGTGAAGACACAGACAACCATGCAACCGATGTACAATCCATGGTCAGATTTTTTTGGTTATCAGCAACAACCGCAAGTGCAAATGGCATCAGGATCAGGTGTAATCATTTCTGCCGATGGTTACATCATAACCAACAATCACGTGGTTGAAGGAGCAGAGAAATTGAGTGTCACTATGAACAATAATAAAAACTACGAAGCAACTGTTGTGGGCCGAGACCCGAGTTCGGATATCGCTGTAATTAAGATTACTGAGAAAAATTTGCCTGCGATAGTTTGGGGCAGTAGCGATGATGTGCGAATTGGGCAATGGGTGATTGCTGTGGGAAATCCGTTTGATCTCACGAGCACCGTAACTGCGGGTATTGTGAGCGCAAAAGCGCGAAATATTCATTTGCTTGGAAGCGATAAAAAAACAGGTGAGGAAATTTTCCCTGTAGAATCTTTTATACAAACAGATGCTGCAGTGAATCCCGGTAACAGTGGTGGTGCTCTCGTAAACACTCGCGGCGAACTGATTGGAATCAACACTGCGATTGCATCAAGAACAGGTGCGTTCAATGGTTATTCGTTTGCCGTTCCGGCTTCGATAGCGAAGAAAGTAGCTCAGGATATTATTGAATTTGGTCAGGTACAACGTGCATTCATAGGTGTGAGAATTAGTGATGTGAATGAAGAAATTGCAAAGGACAAAGGGTTGAAAGAAGTTGCCGGTATTCTTGTATCGTCTCTCACAGATGGCGGCGCTGCGGCCGAGAGTGGAATTCGCGAAGGTGATGTTATTCAAAAAGTGGGTGATTCGCATGTGAGAAATGTTCCTCAGTTGCAAGAGCAGGTGAGCAAGTATCGTCCGGGTGATAAAGTGAAAGTAACAGTTTGGAGAGACAGCAAACAGCAACTGGTTGATGTCACTTTGAGAAATAAAAGTGGCAAAACGCTTCTAGAATCTTTTAGCGAGCCTTCAATCGACTCGGGCAATAATGTGCAATCAATGGGTGCTACATTCATATTGCCAAGTGATGATGATATGAGTAAATTGAGAATTTCCGGTGGAGCCAAAGTGACGGATCTTCAATCCGGAAAATTCAAATCTATAGGAATGCAAAAGGGTTTTATAGTTACCAAGGTGGATGGAAGAACCATTTCATCTCCTGAGGATTTGAAAAGCGTTCTGCAGGGTAGAGTAGGAGATTATATTGAAATCAAAGGTTTTTATTCCAATGGAATGGAAGCAATGTATGGTTTTAGATTATAAATAGTGAATTAGTTAGAAAAATGTGGGAGCTTTCACGCTCCCTTTTTTCGTTTCTGTAGTGTGCAATCGACAGTCAAAGATGCAATGCGAGGTAATTTGTATTGTTCGATTATTTTTACATGCTTACTAAGAATTTGTTTATGCATAAACTCGCCCCTCTTGTATCCACCGCATGTTTGATTTTGGGATCTGTTTTCTTAAACTCCTGCAGAAAGGAAAACAAATTTTACAATTCTGATTATTTGGTGAAGAATGAAACGACTTCCGCTATCAATATTCAGTCGTCCGCGTATTCAAGCAACAGTAGTGGTTCTGTTTTGGTCACTTTCAACGATGTTGTTACACCGGCATCTACTTTCAAGTTGAGAAGCATCAAAGCCAAGGAAGACGCAACTATTAAAGGTGTATTCAATGATATCCGAATTTTTCGTGATGGCGTGGAATGTACCAAGGACGAAATGAATAATTCCAATTGGATCAAAGCCGGAGTTGATGGTGACAAGTTTACTTACACCCTCGTTGTCGACTCAACCTATTTCCAATAAGAGTTGCCTTCGGCAATTTTGTTTCACGCAGATTTGCACGGAAGGAATTTCAGAGTTGCTTTTGGCAATTTTGTTTCATACGGAATTGCACAGTTAGAATTTCAGAAAACACAGAATTTGAATATCAGTTTTCAATGGTGTCGAATCACCGTGATTGTCGAAACCTTGTAATTGAATCAACGAACTATACTCCCACCCGCAGATTGTCAGCTTGGTGTTTCCAAAAACGGGGAAAACTTTCTAATGCCTTCTGTGTTTTCTGAAATTCTTTCTGTGCAATTCCTTGCGAAATCAACCAGTGAATTTGAATGTCGCTTTTATCAACTCATACATGAACAAAACTAAAAAGCCGCCCTCTTTCGAAGGCGGCTTTTTTAGTTTAATTACAATGTGCTCTTAAAGTTTGATGAACTTCTTATGCACTTGTGTTTCGTTGTTGTTCAACATCAAAGTATATGAACCTTGAGAAAGTGCAGCGCAATCGATCGCGTTCAACGTAGAAGCTGCATTGAGCTTCGCAGAGAATACAATTTTACCAACGGCATCATATATGGTGTAATTAACCGCACCAGTCGCGCCAACTACAGTAATATATAATTGCTCTTTCACAGGATTAGGATAAAGTTGTACTTCCCATCCGCCTGCATTTTCTTCAACTGAATCTATACAATCATCATCGACAAGGCCATTGCAATTATCATCGATACTATTGCAATATTCTGTTGCATTAGGATTAACTGTCGCAAGTGCGTCATCACAATCCGTGTTGCTGGTTACGTAGCCTGCAGGTAAAGTACATGCCATCACCATTTCGGTCATGCTGCCATATCCATCACTATCAGCATCTTCATAGAATGTAATCATTACACCTTCGTCTGTTTCACCATCACAATCGTCATCTATATCGTTACAGATTTCAGTTGCGTCCGGATTAACACTTGCATTGCTGTCGTCGCAATCACCGGTTGAGGTAGAAGAGTTGGCAGGTGCTGAGCAGAATGAACCAAGCAAAGCTCCACCATATCCATCACCATCAGCGTCAGCATAGTATGGAGAAGCAGTTAAACCTTCGTCTACCAAGCCATCGCAGTCATCATCTGCATTGTTGCAGAATTCTATTGCATTCGGATAAGTTGTTGCAGACGCATCATTGCAATCGCTGGAGTTTGTTACAGAACCCGTTTGTGGCAAACAGAAATTTCCAATAAAGGTTGATCCGTATCCATCACCATCAGCATCTGTATAATAATCTGAGAATACAATATCGTTGTCCACAATACCGTCGCAATCTTCATCGATCTCATTACAGAATTCAGAAGCACCCGGATTTATTGAAGCGTCTGTGTCATCACAATCTCCACCCAAAGCAGATGCGTTGGCAGGAGCTGTACAGAACACGCCCACTTCCAAATCACCATATCCGTCGCCATCCACATCTGAATAGTACGCAACGAATTCCATATCCTCATCTACTTCAAGATCGCAGTCATCATCGATGTCATTACAAACTTCAGACGCACCAGGATTAATTGCCGAGTTGTCATCATCACAATCACCTGACATGGTTGAGCTGTTTGCCGGTGGTGAGCAGAAATTACCAATCAAAATATCACCGAAACCATCACCATCCAGGTCTTCATAGTAGTCAGAGAAAACAGCGTTGTTGTCAACTTCACCATCGCAATCATCGTCGATGTCGTTGCACAATTCCGACGCAGTTGGATGAATCGAATCATTCGAATCATCACAATCTCCTGATGCAGTAACGTAACCTGAAAGAGGTCCGCAAGCGCTGATTGAATTGTTATCATCACCCCATCCGTCACCATCTGTATCAGCATAGAATGTGAATTGTTCCAATTCCTCGTCTACTTCGCCATCGCAATCCTCATCTTGGCCATTACAAACTTCTGTTGCGTCTGGATAAATAGAGTCATCGGTGTCATCACAATCACCGCTCACCTCACTTGAAAACGGTGGTGAAATACAGAATTCACCCATTGAAGTGGTTCCAAATCCATCGCCGTCATTGTCCTGGAAGTACTCCGTATAAACAATGTCATTGTCTACCTGGCCATCGCAATCCTGGTCTTCGCCATCACATGTTTCGATAGCTCCAGGATAAATTCCGGCATTGCCATCATTACAGTCACCATCTATTTCTGAAGCTGCAGCTGGTGGTGAACAATAGTCACCTAAAAGTGTAGAGCCAAAACCATCGCCGTCAGCATCAGAATAGTATGTAACAAATACTAAATCATCATCTGTCAGTCCATTGCAATCATTGTCAACACCGTCGCAAACTTCAGTAACTCCAGGATAAACAGTGTCATTGTCATCATCGCAATCAGTGAAATCCAAAACATATCCTGCTAAAGGAGAACAAGATTCAATTGATACAGCCGCATCACCAAATCCGTCATCATCAGCATCGGCGTAGTAAGTTTCTAACGGCAAGCCATCATCGATAACATCGTTGCAATCGTTGTCAATACCGTCACACAATTCCGTTGCACCAGGATAAACAGTAGCTTCTGTATCATCGCAATCGCCATCACATGTGGTGAAACTGTCACCATCCATATCCAGACAGCCTTCGCAAGTCATATCCAAGGTGAAACTCACTCCATTGCCATTGGTACCAAATTCTGATACCAATACATAATAGGTAATTCCATCTTCAGCACTGAATGTTACGCTTGAGAATGCCGCGCAATCATCATCGCTTCCATCTACACACGTTAATGTGTTGCAATCACCCGAATAAACGTGGAGTTTAGTATCGTCAACACCGACGCTGTTGCATGTAGAAACTGTAACCGTACTGCCATCACCATTGAAGGTGTACCACACACCGGGTGATGTTACTGATGTTCCGCAGAAGAAAACTTCTGCATCTATTGTCGCACCAACCGTAGTTCCATCAATTGCATCTCCGCATTGAATGGCTGTAGCATTTGAACATTCGTCATTTACAATTGCGGGAAGACATTCATACTCGAGTTCGAAATCAATGCCTTCGCCGACACCAAATTCAGAAACAAGAACAAAATATTCTACACCATTTGTTGTAAGAACTGAAACGGCAGAAAATAAATTACCGCATCCATCGTCATCGCCATCTTCACATATAAGATTATTGCAATCTCCGGAGTACAAATGGATTTTCGAATCTCCATCCTGAACAGGACTATTGCAAAGTGATAATAAAGCTATGTTTCCATCACCAACAAATGAATACCAAACTCCTGGAGAAGTCACAGAGTATCCTCCACAAGTACCTGCACCCGCATCAAGCGTAGCATTGATTGTAGTGCCGGCAGTTACCGAACCACATGTAATCGATGTCGCGTTGTCGCACAAATCATTGGCAGGTGTACACGATATACCATCGTCTATCATTCCATTGCAATCATCATCAATCGCATTACAAACTTCTATTGCGCCTGGATTAACCTGGTCATTGAAATCATCGCAGTCACCGTCACAATTGGTATAACCGTCAAGGTCGTTGTCATAGCATCCGCAAAGACAAGCTGCGCACGCAGGTTCTGCA
>JAYTOA010000038.1:0-4050 GCA_043748015.1 Flavobacteriales bacterium | reverse complement strand
GAGCCCCACATCTTTGACCCATAAATTAAAACCGTTTTATTATGCTACAATCAAATCTTTTAATGACAGTGTCCGAGTGTGACACAGCAATCGCTAAGGCGACAGAAGAGAAAGTTTCTTACGAAGCTCGTAAGTACAGTCTCAACAGACAAATTCCTCATCTTGAAGATGCTCAAGACGTGGCGGTTCTTATTGCCAATGCGCAATCAGACATCGCAGGTCTTGAAGTTCTTATTGCCTCGGCATTGGACGAGGACATGAAGGACAGCCTCATTAAGAAGAGGAACAATTTTCAAAACCGTTTGATCGACCTTCAGAACCGCTCGGAAGTTTCCGTGGTGTCAACCAAGGTCGACAAACATCTTGCTCTGGATATTGCAGAGGCAGGCATTGCAATTACTACGGCCGCTCTTACTGCATATCAGGAGAGAAAGGCAGAATTGGTAGCAGCCAACGCGGCTTAAGTCCATTCTTTTTAAGGTGAAAACAAAAACCCGGAGGTGAGTCTCCGGGTTTTTGTTTTATATGATTGTTGCGATTACTATTTGGGATTGGTATATTTTCAAAATAATTAGCATGGAATGTGCTCTGTCAAAATACATTAGCGAACACCTTAATTGAATATTGCTTTGGATTTCCTCGACCTTCTCATCAGCCGCATGACCGACGACGAAAAGTCGGAATACAGAATTGCTGTACGCGCTCAAAAAAAACTGAAACTTGAACTTCAATTATTCGAGCTATTGTGTTCGGATAACGCATGGGGTGAAGACGAATTGATGAACTCGTTGTACAATCCACCCAATGCTGAAGCATACCACAGCTTGCGCAAAAGATTGAGAAAACGTCTCTCCGATTTCATGGCCAATAGAAAATTCAGCAAGGATGAATCGGACCTGACAAGCACGTTGCGACTGATATATAACGCCATGACGATGATCGATCGCAACTCACCCGAAAGCGCAATGGACTATTTGAAGAAGGCTGAAAAGCAAGCCGAAAAAGCACATCGATTTCTTATACTAGACGCCATATACAATTTACAATTGTCGAACATCATCTTCCTTAAAATTGACCATGACAAATTGAAAGAGAAGATGAATCGCAACATGGAGAATCACAGCATTACGCGTAAACTCAATGTCGCTTTCTCCTCCGTTTTGAACGATATAGAAAAGAATAAATCCCTACCTGCTCCACTCAACATAAAGACAATTACTGCGCGAATTTTCAATGATGCGGAATTGATGCGTCATGGAATGAACAACCCTGACTTCATGTATAAAATGGTGGTGTCGATTCGATCCATCGCTGTTGTCTCTAAAGAATATGATTTCTTCGGCCCCTATGTTATAATGGTTTACGAGCACCTCAAAAAATGTGATGCTTTCTATGACGGCCCGGAAGGAAATGAAATTCACTTCATCTATATGATTGCGCAATCATACTATCGTCGTTGGAATTTCGATGAAACAACGCTCTGGTTGGAAAAAATGCAAATCTGCTTTCCAAAAAACAATGCCGACCAACACCCACTTTACTCCAAATACACCATGATGCGCGCAGCCACATTTGCATATAGTCGCCGTCCACAGGAGGCAATTGACGTGCTTACCGGATCACTTGATATTTCAGCGCGTCATCTTCCACCGGCAGTTATTTGCAATATGCTGCTCAACCTTGCCGTGTATTACTTCTGTATGGCAGAATATAAAAAGGCGAATCAGGTCTTGCTTAAAATCCATCAAAACAATAAGTGGATTGATGAATTCATTGGTGTGGAGTGGCGCATGAAAAAGGAAATGATTGAAGTAATCTTTCAATATGAATTGAATCACATCGATCTAGCGGAGTCGAGAATTATCAGTATACGACGGAACTTTGATGAATTCTTGAAACAGCCATCCTATCAAAGAGCGGATAAATTCCTACAATACATTCTAAGGTTGATCAATGATCCATCAATTGCAACAACAAAGGAATTTGCAGAGGAGGTGAGATCAGGAGGACTGCGAGCGCCGGGTCCCACGGAGGACATTCAAGCTATTACCTTTTTCTGCTGGCTGATGAGCAAAATTCAAGGAAAGGAATATTATGAAGTGCTGATGCGATGGGTGGACGCCGCTAAAGCGAAGGAGAAGATTTAAGGGTTGTCTTGTAACCGGCAACTACATTGCCCTCAACGCCCGATTCGTTCAAAGTTTGCAGTTCAGAATTGCGCGGATCACTGGTTGGATTTGGTAGCGGGATCTTGTGTTTCAACTTATTTAGGTGATCGTGATGGGTATTGTTTTCAAACAGCCATTCGCTTGTCTGCATCATTTTTCGTTTTCCATTCTTACGAATAAAAATCATCTCTTTTTTCAATGAATTTCCTTCCTTTTTTGTCGGGAATTTTGAATGTTTTTACTTCATCACGGAAAAATTTCACTTTTTTCAAAAATAATTTTGTTTCGCTACTTCCCTTGTCACACGGCTGGTTCAGCTCCTTCTACGCGTTTATGAGGTTTACGCGAGAAAGTGGTCCAGAAAGTAGATTTCTGAGGGTTCTAGCTTCAAAGTGACGCGGAGTCATACTGTTATTTTTCAACTGATTATGTGGCGATTTGAATTTTTTACTTCAAGTAAAATGGGCAGAAGGTGACGTAGATTTTTTAGAAAAACAACATTTCACGGGGTAAATGACTTCCGTTGCTTTGGCATCACAAAATCGATAATTCAAAATTTTATTATTATGAACGAATTAAACAACACCAAAAGCATGATCGCTCACATGGATAACAAAATGAAATGTGAGGAGCTATTGTTCACCCTGAACAAGGAACACAAAAACCTCGACTTTGAGCGAATGGTGCTCACCAAACAATTAGAAGATGCCGATGAATTGAATGAAGGCATACAGCACGACATCATCGAGGAGAGGGCTTACCTGTTGCACCTCAGAAGTTGCATCGCCGAACTTTCTCCAGAAGATGAAAAAGGTGAGTTGCAAATCAAAGAATCAAAAAGTGCTTTTCGTCTAGCGCAACTAGAATTCAAAGCGAAAGGATTTGATCGGAATGCACTCGTCGAAAAATCTTTGAAGCTGGAACAGACAATCATTTCGCTGGACTTTCTCAACATAGCCATTGACCAAGTTACAGCTCAACTCAAAAAGTTGAACAGAAAAAAAGCAGCGTGATGCCGGAAGCTTTTAGAGATTGGTTAAGGAGAGCCGTTAAACGGGTATCGGGGGAATGATGCAAAATTTAATTATTGCATTCAGTATTTGAAAAAGGTAGTAGTTATAGCACATCAAATCCCTGATACCCTTTACCGGTTTACGAAGACAAATTGAATATGTAGAGATGTCATCATTGCTTTGAAGATTGAGTATTGACCGCACGATCCACCACGAAATGAAAGGAGAAAAAGAGTGTCTGTGTATATCGGTCGCTATACTAAACCGGCCGCGATCAATACCCAATCTTGAGGGCAACTCAATGCTCGACTGTCCTGTATTATATTTCGCACTTATCCGTCAACATTGTTTCAAATTTGCTTTAACAATAGAAGTTTAAATCACCAATCACATTCAAAAAGGCCCTAACTATGAATCTGCTTGAAATGATCATTCCATTTATGCGTCAGGAGGAAATTGCAGATTTTAAGATCAATCTGGCACGGCATAAATCCGACTCCAAGGAATTAAAATACTTCGAGCAGATTTGTCAGGTTGTAGGTCAGGCAAAAACGTCGGAAGAGGATGACGACGAAGCGGCAACGGACAAATCGAAATCGTTGGCGGCGATGAATACGCGCATCACGAATAAGCTCTGTGAATTCATTGCTGCGCGTCGTATTGAGAGCAACGACAAACTGGAAATCAAACCCGAAGCCTTGCGCGACCTGGCAATCACCATGCTTGAGCGCCAAGCTTTCAAACCGGCGCTCAAGGCGTTGAATGTTGCAGAGCGACTGGCAGTTCAAAGTCATCAATACGACCTGCTTCACTCTATCTATAATCTGCAACTCACCTATTTCAATCAACTCAACATTGACCATGGAAAG
>JAYTOA010000037.1:0-29019 GCA_043748015.1 Flavobacteriales bacterium | reverse complement strand
ATGGATTTCAAGTATTTTCTCTACAGCCTTGAATTTTTTGGTTCTTTTTTTTTCAAGAAAAAAAGAACGTAAAGTAGTTCATTCACTTATACAGAGAGGGCTTTGAGAAGTAACCCGTCAATCCGATTTATCTTTTCCGTAATTCCTTGCATTGAATAATCATTCGCCGACGGTTTATTTTAATCAGGTAGTACGAGCTAATTTAATTCGTTTTTGTTGTCTTCTTTTTTTTTGAGTCACGTGAAATTTTTTAGAATCTGCAACAAATGACCTCTTGTTGCACAAAGAAATCCGCTGACTTGCGGATTTCGTTTGCGTTAAAGGATTAGTGTATTAAGGTACACTGTTCTAGTTTTCAGTTCTGCCTTTTCTAGGTTAAATGTATTCCTCTCAGATCCGATAAGCAATACGTAAAAAGTATGAATTATCTGTCACGCCATTTGTTGATAGCTGACGTTCGATTATCCACGTGCAGCTTAGTGTAGATATTGTAAATGTGTGTTCTTACCGTACTAAATGTGACGTGCAGCTGATCAGCGATATCCTGGTATCGGAAACCTTCTGATAACAACTCAAGTATCTCTTGTTCTCTTTTGGAAAGACCATAGTCTTGCTTCAATTTATCTCCGGTGTTGCGATAAACATCAATAATCTTTTTTGCGATGATTCCTGACATGGGAGCACCACCTGCAAGCATTTCTTCTATGGCAGAAATTATATTTTCGGGAGATGACTGTTTGAGCATATAACCATTTGCACCCGCCTTGAGCGCCTCGAAAATATTTTCATTGTTTTCATACACCGTAAACATCATTACTTGAATCTCAGGTCTTTTTGCCTTTAATTTTTTTGTGCACTCAATGCCTGACATGCCCGGAAGGTTTACATCCATAATGACAAGATCAAGTGGCTTATCAAGCGCATTCAGCAAATGTTCAGATGATGGATATCCAACACAGGAAAAGTTTGGGTGTTGATCAATGATATATTGATAGATGCCTCTTACTTCATCGTCATCTTCTAACAACGCGATAAAATTTGTCTGTTTATTTTTCTCAGGCATGTTCAGTTTTTTAATCAAAACAATATCTATTAATTCTTCAATGGTATCCGTAGCTCAACTTTCAACCCATTTCTCGAAGAATTCTCAGTGAATAATTGGCCACCCAGTTCTAGTGATCGCTTCTTCATATTTCTTAGTCCGGATCTGTCCATAGGCAAGTTTGCTTCGTCTGGAATACCTCTTCCGTCATCTTCTATTTTTATAATCAATGTGGATTCGAAAATGCTGGTGCGCAGCCAGACATTGGACGCGCTGGCATGTTTGATAGAGTTGTTTAGAGCTTCTTTCACGATAAGAAATATGTTTCGTCTTTTCAATGCACTCATATTGAAATTTACGGAAATAGAATTTTCATAATGAAAACTGATTTGGGTGTCCTGAAAAAATTGTAGTCCATAGTGATGCAGGTATGCCATTAAATTTTCGGCGTTGTCATTTTCTGGCGTGAGCGCCCAAATTATCTGGTCTGCTTTATACCTGAGATTTCTGGACTCAGCAATAATCTTTTTCGTAGTACCCGTAATTATTTCTTGATCTTTCGCATGACCAATCAGTTCCGCAAGCAGGTTGATGCGAGTCAGATCAGAACCAATGTCATCATGAAGATCACTTGATATTCGCGAGCGCTCGAGATTTACAAGGTATTCTTGTGTGATTTCATTGATGCGTTGCTTCGACCACAAATAATACAGCGTGGTAATCAATATGATCAATAAAATCACAGCTAATGTTTGCGCCCAGGGCTTTCTCCAAATGGGAGCAAGAACAGTAACTTTTAGCATGATTGGACTGGACAGCATTCCGCTTTTTTCTCTTCCAACGAGGGTTATTTCGTTGGTGCCATAAGGTAATTCTCTCAGTGCGAGATTGCGACCTTCCGCTGTGTTCCACTCTCCATTGTTGTTCAGCTTATAGTTGAAGGTGACGAATTCATTGTCCAATAATGTTATCGCGGAGAATTCTATGTTGAGGTTGTTGTGTAAATAATCAAGTGTAACCTCGTTGTTGTCGCTTGACTGTCCCCAACTACCGCTTATCTTCCTTATATAAACGCTGATGGGTGTTTGATTTGGCCTGGAAACCGACTCGGGTAAAATGACCAGTCCTTGTGTTGTACCTGCGTAAATTTGTTTGTTATGAATGAAAACACAGTTTACTTCTTTGGTAGGTAATCCTTCTTCTTTGGTCACCATCCCTGTTTGTGTCCACTTGTTTTCAATCCGCTCATATTTCAATATACCGTTATTGGTAGCCACCCATAGTTTATTATCGATTTCAAAGATGTCTCGACATCTTATGGGTTTTGTGCTAGAATTAAAACTGATAGAATCTATCACCTTATCACCCTTGATGATAAAGAGGCCTGCCGATTCAGATGCAGCCAATAAGGTTGAATCATTTAATTCAAGGATCTTAAAAATTCTTTCGGGACAAATGACCAAATCCTTTTGCAGATCTATGTTATTCAGGCTAGAACGATAAAGGCCATTTTGGGCGCAGTGCCATAAGTTTCCCGCCATGTCAATAAAAGCTACAAATCGGCGTTGAAAAGTGGGCTGAATTTGAACCATGTCTTTCAACGGAGGTGATTTGCTAATCTTGAATATGCCGGTGGAAGTAGCTGTATAGTAGTTGTCATTGTCAGCTGTGATACTTTTTACTGCGCCGAGATGATGGTTGTGCTCATTTATTTTTTTTGACAGTTTGCCATCGATGGATATCAGATCAACTCCGTAATCCGAACCCACTAGCATTGTGTTATCGTCGAAGGGTAAAATGATCGTCGCTCTTGAATTGACCGGCGACGTTTTCATGTAGGCAACATTCTTTACGGATCCGTTTTGAATGATCGCTACCATGCCATTGTCCAATCCAAGCCAAATGCCCCTCGTATCATTGGCATATATAGAGTTCACATTTTGGGCTGAAAGCCCTGATTCCTTATCCCATATTGCGCTGTTCAATCCGGCTTGGCTTATATGAAAAATGCCTTCACTGCGTGTACACAACCAAATGTTTTTTTGGTGATCAAGGAAAATGTAATTTACCAGAACATTCTTAAGTATGCATCTCGGCTCAAGCGTTTCATCAGGAATCAGATAAGTTGTCTTATTTGTGTATGCAATGAGGGTATTATTCTCAGAGCGCTCTAGCCAAAGTGCATCGTTTTGCAATACAGTCGGAAGAATTTTATACTTGTTGCCACTGATGTACTCAATCTTCTTATCTAAGTTGACGGCGTATGCATGGCTTTTGGATTTTCGATTGAAAATTATATTGCCGAGAAAGGGAACGCTTGAGGGATTAATAGCTTCACCGGTTTTGTAGTCATATTGATAAACCTGATCGCGGAAGTGTATGTATAGTGTTGAATCCTTTTCACTGTGAATTGGAAGTGCTACGGAATTTCTTGCGTGGAAAGTGTGAATGGCCGGCATCGCCTGCTGAGGAAGTGCAATGACACGAGCTTCATCTTTCGATTTGAAAACCAGGAGGCCATTCATCGCAGAGAACCAAAGATTGCCATAATAATCTTCGAACATGTATTGAAACGCGTTGCCAACATAGCATGCTGCTAATGTTGAGTCCTGACTTTCATTATAGATATTGCCATTTTCATAATAGGACAATCGGCCGTTGTAAGTTAGAAACCAGATTCTGCCGCGACTGTCTTCAAATACGTTGAATACTTCATTGTCAGATAATCCATGATTCTTTGTAAAAGTGTCGAAAAAGTAGCCATCAAATCTCATGACGCCATTCTCAGTTGCGAACCACATAAAACCTTTGCTGTCCTGAATGCATTTATAGATGGTTGAACAATTCAAGCCATTGTCAACTGTGTAATGCCGATAGTTGGGAAGTTGAGCATTCACCGTTGATAATGATAGAAAGTAGAATACAACAGGAAATAGGAGACCTCGAATTACGGACGCCCAAGAATTGCAAGGTAAAGGATAAGTGCGCATTCAACTTTGACTTGTAGGCTAATATAATGATGATCGGAATAGAAATCAAGCTAAGCAAAGAAAATCAGTCAAGTGAATTGATGAGAATGAACTGCTATTGTATCAATTCAAATTTATGTTCGAGTATTTGAAATTCCACGCGTCTGTTTTGATGGCGGCCATCTTCCGACTCATTGTCGGCGACAGGATTTTGCTTGCCGAAATAAGTAAGTTTCAATCTGTCATCTTTAATTCCTTTTGATTTGAGATGATCGATTACCTGCTGTGCGCGTCGCTTGGAAAGTGCGAGATTATAGCCATCCGGACCAACAATGTCGGTGAAGCCGGAAATTTCCATATACATAGATCTGTTTCTTCTTAATAACTGAGCCACTTCTTCCATCTGAACCAACGCAGTGTCGGTAAGTAAATCTTTGTCGAAGTCAAAAAGAATATCATCGAGTTTTATTTTCTTGTATTCACTTAATTCGAGCGGAGGATCAACAGCGATGCTGGCGAGATATTCATTTTCACAACTGCAATCTTTTTTTGATTGCACGGGTTTAACGCTCACATTATCAATGTACATATATGACCAGGTGCTGTTGCCCTTTGCGCCCATGTCCTGTGTGCGGCGAATGACTTTAAGATCGCGGTCTTTTTGAAAATTTCCAATCGTCACATATTGCTCGCCGCCTTTCGCTTTATACACATCGCTCAGCAATTGCCACTCTTCGGCTTCATCGAGCATGTTGAGATGAGGATTGTTCATTGTTGCTCTGTAGTTGAGTGTGGTCTGTGATGAATTGCCCGGTTTCTCCGTTGACAGCAATAAACCCAATCCATCTGTTACGTAGCTGCAATAATCGGCTGCTGAAACATACATTTCTATGCATACAAGCTCGCCTGCTGATAATGGCCGATTTAATTTCGTTTGCATGTATTCTCTGTAATTTCTGGTGTTGCCGGAACTATACGTTACCAAACCAATGTATGCATCACCATTTTGAGCTGGTTGTTCACCAAAAACGTTTTTTGGAATACCCATTTTCTCGCTACAAGCATTGAAATAGTCAGGAGTGCCATCTGTCGATTGCCACCATCCTACAACAGTATTGATTTGTTGCTGGTTGAAATTACCGGGGCAATATGCCTTGTTTTCGAAACTTCCGTTGTCCACAAGATTCTGGCCGTGGCTCTGATAAAACAGCGCATTGAGTATTATGAGGACGAATGTTTTTTTCACGTTGACAAGAACATCAATTTGTGATAAATATTTTCAATAAAAAGGGCGGCTTTATCAGGCCGCCCTTGTTTAAATATCAAGCCAAAATATTATTTGATAGAAAATTCTACTCGTCTGTTCTGCGCTTTGCCTAACGGAGTGGGTTTGTCACTGGCTGGTTGATCATTGTTTTTTGAATCAACGGTGATGCGCGTTCCGTCAATTCCATTTTCAACTAAAAACTTCTTGATGTTTGTTGCGCGCGAATCGGCCATTCCAATGTAATGTCTGTTGATTTTTGCCTCGTTGATTTCGTCCGTTTCACTATGTCCTGTCAAAAGCAAATTCAAATTTGTATTTGCCTTCATCACCTTCACAATATCTTCAAGATCTGCATGGAACATAGAAGGTATTTCCGCCGACAAAAAAGAAAACCAAACTGCGGTTGAAGAAATGATTTGCTCAGGTTTCATGTCAAGTCCTTTGGCGCTTGAACGGCTATAAATTAAATCAGGATTGCGGTCTTCACTTTTGCCGCAGAAGCATTGACTTTGAGCTTCAACAGCGGTTATCTCCACTTTGTCCAGATAATAATATACATCTCCACTTACCACACCTTCTTGTGACGCAGGCTTGCGCACCTTTTCCAGTTTTAAATTGTCTTCCAAACCGAAACAACCGATAATGATGTATTCCTCTTTACCGGTTCCAAGAATGGTTCCGCAGATGGTTTGCCAACCTTCCATCGTTACAATGGGTTTGTTTGTTTTCTCAGTTATTTGCGGCTGAAACGTCAAGGCATTGTCATGCGCATTTTGGATTTTTCGATCGCTGAAAAATACACCCACATTGTTGACACCAAATTTCGACAGATCAGCGAGACTGAGGTTGAAACGCACACAATACAATTTATCTTTTTCAAGCTTTTTACTCAACTTGGTTTGAAGATAGGTTCTGTTCTTCTTGGGGTCTTTGGTATACGCGCGAAATCCTGCGTAGCTGCTACCGTCAAGCGCCTCTTCTGTTCCGTAATCATTTTTCGGAATGGCGCATTTGCTCGCTTTTACCATAACGTTATATACGTCTGCAGATGTTTGATTAGGTGTGCCCCACGACTTCAGAAAAGTCGTAAGTTGACCGTAAGATTTCAAGGCTTTAACTTCTGTCACTTCGAAACTTTCGTCCGAAATAAGATTGCTTGGTGAGGCTGATGTTACAGCTTCTGATTTATCGTCAGCCGGCTTTTTCTGTGAATTGCCCACAACGGTAATTGCAAGCAGCAACGCAAGAATAAAATAACGCTTTTTCATGATTTTAGAATTGGTGTTCTTTAATTGTTTGAATGAAAATTTTGAGTTTTTTATGGTCAATGTCAGGGTAAACACCGTGCCCGAGGTTCGCAATATAGCGATGTGGCCCGAATCGACCCAACATTTTAATTGTTTCTTCACGGATAAAAGCCTCGCTGCCATAGAGTATTGCGGGATCCAGGTTGCCTTGTAAGGTCTTGTTTTCTCCAATGTGCTTGCGTGCAAAATCAGGATCTGTGTGCCAATCAATGCCGATTGTAGCACATGGAAGTTCTGCAATTTCCTGCATTGAAAAGAAGGCGCCTTTTGCGAAGACAGTTAATGGAACTGTATTGACGTTTTCACAGATATGCTGGATGTATGGCAATGCGAATGTGTTGTATGTATCTCTATTTAAAATGCCGGCCCAACTATCGAATACCTGCACCATGTTGCAACCAAGTTCTATCTGCTTATTCAAATAAATAATTGTTGCATCGGTGATGCGTTTTAGCAAGCTATGTGCCAGCCTTGGATTGGAGCTCAACATTGCCCGAGATTTCGAAAATGTTTTTGATCCGCGTCCTTCAACCATGTAACAGAAAATGGTCCATGGTGCACCTGCAAAACCAATTAGAGGGACGCTTCCATCAAGCTTGTTTTTGATTATTTCAATGGTCTCAAAAACGTAGTGAAGGTTTTCGATGATGCGATCATTTGAAAGTCCTTCAACATCTTTTTCATTTTGTATGGTTACCGGAAAAGATGGCCCAACGCCTTCGTCCATATTGTAGGAAAGACCCATGGCCTCTGGTATTACAAGTATGTCCGAAAAGAGAATTGCTGCGTCCACACCCAATATGTCCACGGGTTGAATTGTTACCTCGGCTGCGAGTTTTGGATTCATCAGCAATTTTTTGAAACTGCCGGCTTCCGCTCGCGTTGATCGGTATTCCTCCAGTATTCTTCCGGCCTGGCGCATTACCCATACTGGTACACGCTCGGTTTCTTCACCTCGCGCGGCACGCAGTATCAAATCGTTCTTTAATTTCATAAGGGCGGCAAATTTATGCTGAAGTTTGACTGAGCATTACATTCGCCTCACGCATTTGACATTCACATGACCTTCAATATTCAACATCTTTTCATTTATCCCGTAAAGTCCCTTGGTGGCATAGAGGTCCAAAGCGCATTGCTGGATTCTCGTGGATTGAGAGATGACCGAAGAATGATGCTGGTTGATGAACAAGGCATGTTCATTTCCCAACGTGAAGATTCAAGACTTGCTCTATTCCGACCTTCGTATGAGCGTGATGATCTTATCATTCATGCAACGCGTGGATTGGGTGATGAGAAGATTGTTATCCACAGAAATTCTCATTCCGGAGAGTTGCTTCGCGTAGGAATTTGGTCGGAAATGTGTGATGCCATGATTGTTTCTAAAGAAGCGAATGATTATTTCTCTCGCTTACTCGAGCGAAATGTGAGGCTGGTATACATGCATGAAGATTCAAAACGTCTCGTTAATAGCAAGTACAATCCGGGTGAGGTGATTACAGCTTTCACAGATGGATTTCCGTTGTTGTTGATTGGGTCTGCGTCATTATCTAATCTCAATTCGCGACTAAAAGCAAGAAATCATCCAGTTGGAATGACGTGGGATCGATTTCGCCCGAGTGTAGTAATTGAGACCAATGAGCCTTTCATTGAGGATAGTTGGAAGGGATTTAGAATGGGCGAAAGTTTGTTTGAAGTGGTCAAACCATGTTCGCGATGCGTGGTGACTACCATTGATCAGAATTCCGGGTTGAAAGCTAAAGAGCCGCTGAAAACACTTGCTACTTTCCGTACGATTGACAACGAAGTTATGTTCGGACAAAACGTAGTATGTAATGATATAAGAGGAGCGCTCAACGTAGGAGACGAAGTCTTTTCCGTTGTATAAATTTTAATGCAGGATTTTGAAGATGAGTTCTTTTAGCAATTCCCCATTGTCAGCAGAATAATTGTTAACCCCCTTTGTCTTTTTATCTGTGTCGCGAATAAATCCAATGATTTTTTCAACTTTTTGCGCTCCGTATTTTGATGAAGCTTCTTTGTACTCATTGATTGCAAAAGGAGGCAACCCAAGCTCGCTCGCTGCGCTGCGTTTATCGGGAAGTGAAATATACATGGCCAATTTGGAATAGTGTCCATATAGTGAAGGCAATACCATTTGAATGGGATTGGCTTTTGGATTGGCTTCGAAATATTGAATAATGCGGTTGGCTTTTAAAACGTCTTTTTGTCCAAGGGCTTTATTCAATTCCCAGACATTGTAATCTTTACTGATGCCTATGTTTTCTTCAATTGTATGTGGAGTGATTTCACTGCCTTTTGGTAGAATAATGGCAAGCTTGTTCACTGCGTTCATCACCTTGCTAAGATCAGTGCCAAGATATTCAGCCAATAATTGAGCAGCATTGTGACTGATTTTATAACCTCTCGTTACTACATATTTCTCAATCCATTCAGCGAGTTTGTAGTCTTTGATTTTCTCTGAATTGAAAACAACACCTGTTTTCTCGAGGAGTTTGTAAAGTTTTTTCCGCTTGTCAAGTGTTTTATTCTTGTGATTGAAAATAAGGATCGTTGATGGAGTGGGTTGGTTGAGATAGTGAATGATCGACTTCAAATCATCAGCTTCATCGTCTTGTTTGCGACTCTTGAATTCTTTCATGTCCTGAGCTTCCTTGACAATCACTACTTGTCGATCGCCCATCATAGGAAATCCTTTCGAGAGAGAAACAACTTGCTCCATTGTCACATCTCTGCCGTAAACAATTGTCTGGCAAAATGTTCGAGAAGCTTCGTCTAAAATATTATCTTCAACGTAGTCGGTTATCTGATCAATGAAATAGGATTCTTCACCCATCAGGAAATAGACGGGTTTGAAATTTTTAGTTTCGAGATCACGAATTATTTTGAGATGCTCCATTGTTTTTTAACCGAGTTCGAGGTATGGTCCTATTTATTTCTTCAACAATGATGGTGAGATTAATCCCACTTCAAATGGCGCACAGATTGACCTTCATCACGGATTTCCTTCAAAGCTGCTATTCCTATTTTGATGTGTATGTCAACAAAATTCGATGATACTTTTACATCGCTTTCACTCGTCTTCACACCCTGAGGAATCATAGGTTGATCACTTACAAGTAGCAAGGCACCGGTAGGGATTTTATTCGCGAATCCTACAGAAAACAATGTTGCTGTTTCCATGTCTATCGCCATTGCCCGAATTTTTCGCAAATATTCTTTAAACGCATCATCATGTTCCCATACGCGTCTATTGGTTGTATACACTGTGCCTGTCCAATAGTCTTGATTGTTATCACGGATGGTGGATGAAACTGCACGCTGCAAATTGAACGCAGGCAAAGCAGGAACTTCTGCGGGGAAGTAGTCATTACTTGTTCCTTCACCGCGTATGGCAGCTATAGGCAATACAAAATCACCCAATGCATTTTTCTTCTTCAGTCCGCCACATTTACCTAGAAACAAAACAGCCTTAGGCATCACTGCTGTTAGCAAATCCATTATTGTTGCGGCATTCGCGCTTCCCATATTGAAGTTGATCATGGTGACACCTTCGGCAGTAGCTGTTGGCATCGCCTTTCCCAAACCATCAATTTCGACATTGTGCCATTCAGCGAATTTTTGAAGATAGCCATCGAAATTTGTAAGCAGAATGTATTCTCCAAATTTTTCTAGTGGCGTTCCGGTGTAGCGTGGAAGCCAGTTCTTTACTATCTCTTCTTTCGATTCCATTTATTCTGTTTTTCGGATTTGATTTGCAACAACTCTATTAGATGTCGTATTTTTTCGTCTCAAAGGTATCATTTTGAAATGCAAACACTCAATTTTCCATATCCACCTTCAAGATTAAGGAAGCAAGATGATCACATCAGCGTATTTGACGTGGTGAGGAGAAAGTGGTATGTGCTCACTCCTGAAGAGTGGGTTCGTCAACATTTGATTCATTATCTCAATATTGATCAAGGTTGTCCACTGACGTTGATGGCGGTGGAAAAATCTTTGGAATACAATGGCATGATGAGACGTAGTGATCTTGTTGTTTACTCCAATAAAGGAGAGGCGCTTCTTCTGGCGGAATGCAAAGCACCTGGGATTGCTATCAGTCGGGATGTCTTTGATCAGGCTGCGCGCTACAACATGACTCTAAGGGTTCCTTATATGCTTGTCACGAATGGGTTGGAACATTTTTGTTGCCGTATTAATCACGATGATGAATCGTTTGAATACCTCGCCGAAATTCCTTCTTATAAAACAATGATTGCCGCCCTGGTGAGTTAGCAATTCTTGCCCTCTCATTTTTGCTGTTGAACATCTTTGAGATATGAAGATATTTGCAGCCTGAAAAAAATCACGAATGAAAATTGAATTAGAAAAAATTTTAAGCGTTGCTGGAAAGCCCGGAATCTACAAATTGATTACAGGTGGTAAGTCTACAATTGTTGTAGAGTCATTGATTGACGGAAAAAGAATGGCTGTAATGCCAACACAGAAAGTTAGTTCATTGAACGACATCAGCATGTTCACTTATGAAGATGACGTGGCTCTTCGTGAAATTCTGTTGAAGGCTAAAGAGGCTTTTCAAGGAGGTGTCGCTCCGGATCATAAAAGCGAAAGCAAAGTGCTTCGCGATGCGATGAGAAAAATTTTGCCTGAGTATGATGAGGAACGCGTTTACGATTCTGATATCAAAAAATTATTGCAGTGGTACAACATTCTACAGTCGAAGGATATGCTGGAATTTGAAGAGCCAGCCGCTGTTGATGAAGACAACCAAAAAGAAGGTGAAGAGTAATCTCGATGATAATTTTAGTTGTGCAATCTGATATTCAGAGATAGTGAGAAATTTAAAAAAAAAGCCGGCAATCGCCGGCGTTTTTTTTTGTCAAAAAATTATTTTCTAAACGAATCCGAAACTACAGGATTACGTGGATCTGCATAATTGTAAAATCCCTCTCCTTTTTTGTTGCCTGTTTTTCCTGCAAGTACCATGTTAACCAGCAATGGGCACGGCGCATATTTCGGAGATCCATGTCCGTCGACAAGAACGCGCAGAATAGAAAGACAAGTATCAAGTCCAATGAAATCGGCTAGTCGCAATGGACCCATCGGGTGTGCCATTCCCAACTTCATGATGGTATCAATTTCTTCAACTCCGGCAGTTCCTTGAAACAATGTCCAGATGGCTTCATTGATCATCGGTATCAGAATCTTGTTCGCCACAAAACCAGGGTAATCATTCACAGCAATCGGCACTTTATCGAGTGATCTCGAAAGTTCCATAATTTCATTCATTACTCTATCAGAAGTGGAATAACCACGAATGATCTCAATCAGTTTCATCAATGGAACCGGATTCATAAAGTGCATTCCAATGACATCTTGCGGACGCTTAGTGGCCGCAGCGATTTTTGTAATTGAAATGCTCGATGTATTCGTGGCGAGAATGCATCCTTCCGGAGCAAATTCATCAAGCTGCGCAAATATTTTTAATTTGAGATCCACATTTTCGGTTGCAGCTTCAACTATTACATCTGCGTTTTGCACCGCGGTTGCCAAATCGGTTTCCAGCGAAATATTTTTTAGTGTAGCAGTCTTTTTTTCTTGAGATAGTGTGCCTTTAGCAACTTGTCTGTCCAGGTTGGTCGCAATAGTTGATATTGCCTTCTCAAGGTTCTCTTGTTTCAGATCAAGTAGGATCACGGCATTGCCATGTTGTGCAAAAACATGCGCAATTCCATTGCCCATCTGACCGGCACCGATAACTGTGATTTTTTTCATTTTTGGAGCTTGTGCCGCGAAAATAGAGAAGTCTCTATCAATTGTTTTGTCGAATAATATTCGTAGGCAGACTACAAGTCTTAACTATTCCGGGGAAATAATGGGAAGTTGAATATTTTTACCCAAACGTTTAGCATCATGAAAGAGCCGAAAAGACTGTTTGATTTTCCTTATTACCAATTCCGGAATTTTCCTCTGGAACAAATGATGACTTCCAAGGTTGGTAATGATTGGGTGACCATTTCTACCAAAGAATTTGTTGAGAAAATGAATCTTGTAAGTCGTGGATTGCTGTCTTCAGGCGTCGTACCCGGTGATAGGATTGCTTTGATCACACACGCAAATCGCTTTGAGTGGGATGTGATGGACAACGGCATTATGCAAATTGGTGCTATTGATGTCCCTATCTATCCCAACATGACTGAAAGTGATAGTGCATACATTTTGAATCATGCGGAAGCGAAATTGTGTTTCGTATCGAATGAAGAATTATATAAGAAGATCAGTTCTGTGCAATCTCAGATTCCTTCGCTAAAAACTATTTACACTTTCGATAAAGTGGAAGGAGCTCCGCATTGGTCTGAATTATTCGAAGCGGCAAGTGGTGTTCCTCAGAAAAGTGTTGATCAATTGTCAGAGAATGTGAAGGAAGAGGACCTTGCAACAATAATTTATACCTCCGGAACAACGGGTCTTCCCAAAGGAGTGATGCTCTCTCACAGAAATATTGCGAGCAATGCTATAAGCAGCGGTGAACGTTTACCTTATCTTGAAAAAGGAACGACTCGGTGTCTTAGTTTTTTACCGATATGTCACATTTATGAGCGCATGCTTCATTACCTCTACATGAAGTGTGGAGTGCATATGTATCTAGGAGGAATGGAAAATATCAAGGATGATTTGATTCTTTCGCGCCCTCATATTTTTACAGGTGTTCCAAGATTGTTCGAGAAATTCTACGACGGAATTTATACAAAGGGTATGTCGAATACCGGGATCAAAAAAATCCTTTTCAAATGGTCGCACGATTTGGCATTGCAATGGGAACCGGAACGTGCCAATGGAGCGTGGTATGAGTTCAAATTGAGTATAGCTCGCAAGCTTGTTTTCAGCAAGGTGAAGGCTGCTTTGGGTCTTACGGAAATACGTGCAGTGGCGTCAGGTAGCGCCGCATTGCAAGCAAGGTTGGCAAAGTTTTTTTGTGGAGCCGGCATATGGATTCTTGAAGGTTATGGTCTCTCCGAAACTTCACCTGTAATTTCTGTAAATACATTTCGTGATCCGGGCATGTGGCGCACAGGTACTGTTGGAAAAACAATTCCGGGCGTCGAAGTGAAAATTGCTGAAGATGGAGAAATTTTATGCAAAGGTCCTAACGTGATGATGGGATACTACAAGGACAAAGAAAATACGGATGCTGTTTTGAAAGATGGCTGGTTTTCTACTGGAGATATTGGTGAAATCAAAGATGGTTTTTTGAGAATTACTGATCGTAAAAAGGAACTTTTCAAAACATCAGGAGGTAAATACATTGCTCCACAAGTTCTGGAAAATGCAATGAAAGAAAGTGTATACATCGAACAAATCATGGTGATTGGTGATGGGCAGAAATTTCCGGCAGCATTGATAGTTCCGGAGTTCATTGGGTTGAAAAAATGGGCGGCATCGAATGGAATTTCAAGTACGGACGAAAAGGTTCTTGTAGAGAATGAAAAAGTTAAACAGTTGATAAAACAAGAAGTGGAAAAAATAAACCCCCGATTTGGCAATTGGGAACAAGTGAAAGAACTTCGTCTATTGCCTCGTTTGTTTTCAATTGAACATGGAGAAATTACACCAACGTTGAAATTGAAACGTAAGGCCGTGATGGAAAACTGGAAGGATCTGGTGAACTCCATATATCGGGTCTAATAGTTTTGACTTAAGTCTGAAACCTAATTGCTGGAATCATTGGATCAAATAGATCGCGAATTGTTGTATCTGTTGAACGGATATCATTCGCCCTTGTTTGATACTTTGATGTGGCATATCAGCAAGATGGAAATCTGGATACCGGTCTATGCTGTCATGGTTTACTCGCTTAACAAAAAGTATGGAATTTCTGCGTTTATTCTTCTAATTTTATTTGCTGTGCTTCTGCTATTCTTGACTGATTTCACTGCTGTGCATTTGATCAAAAATACTGTCATGCGTTTACGTCCCAGTCATAACGATCAAACAATGGATTATGTAAACCTTGTGATGGACGA
Organism: Flavobacteriales bacterium; assembly: GCA_043748015.1. GTDB lineage: Bacteria > Bacteroidota > Bacteroidia > Flavobacteriales_D > Sanyastnellaceae > JAIBBG01. The sequence goes on along the minus strand of JAYTOA010000037.1, from coordinate 14,389 downwards.
ATCAGGAAATCCATACCGTGGAGGGCAGTTTGGTTTTTTCTCCAATCACGCTTCGAATTTTTTCGGTGTCGTTACTTTTTATTTGATGTGTATACGCCCCGTCAAAAAGTGGGTAGCATTCTCGCTTTATGGTTGGGCAATCCTTATAGGCTATAGTAGAATTTATATGGGAGTTCATTACCCGGGTGATGTCCTTGCAGGTGCGCTGTTTGGAATTGGCACAGGATGGCTGGTAGCACGCATGTTTCACAATCTTTCCCATAAATTCGATCTGGTATGAATTGGCTATGGGTGTTTATAGGTGGTGGCATAGGTTCAGTTGGAAGATTTGCCTTGAGCATGGCGTTTAATGGAGTTGTGGTTTTGTTTCCATGGCCAACATTGATCGCAAATGTTCTCGCAACAATTGTCATTGGTGTTCTTTATTTTTTCGGAATCAAGAGCCATCCGGGTTCGATTTGGCCGCTATTGGCCACAGGATTTTGCGGTGGATTGAGCACATTTTCGGCGTTTAGTCTTGAAACATTTCAATTACTCCGACAAGGAAGTTGGTGGCTAGCATCTTTCAATGTTCTCATCAGTTGTGCTGCCTGCATCTTTATTTTGTTTGTCCTTTCCAGAATGCTTTCGAGCGGTGAATTGTGAAATTTCATGAGTTTACGACGGTGACTAGGGAACGTCATCACATTTCAATTGTATTTGGAACTCCAATAATCAGCATCGAATCTTCGGAATTATCAGGATCCCAGGGGTATGTTTGATGCCCTCCTTTGTATTAAGTGAAAATTTTGAAGAAGTCTTATCCTTATTGGTTATTGAATGTGTCTCTTTTTCTCATCCTGGCGATGACTCTTGCTGTGATGTCATGTAGCAAAGTCGAACTTAGTTCTCCACCAGTCATTGCCAATGTGTATACACCCAATGAACATGGCGTGGGTTACCAGGCACAAGCAGGAATAGTAAATAGATTTTATGTTACGCTTTCCGACGATGAATCTTTGAAGGAATCTAAAGTTTCAATGAGCAGAACTGAAGATTTTCATTTTCACTCTATCCATGGCGGCGAACTTCATCCTGCATTCAAATCACCAAATATTGGAGAATGGAATCCTGAAAGCGTTTTGCCGCTTCAAGGAATTGATACAACGGTGATTTTTAAATTCAGCGCTCCGGCGAATATCAGTGGAGTCTGGAATCTGAATATTTCTGTTCTCGATGCCGATGGCAACCTCAGCAATAGACAGGAAACGCTTGTCATTCAAAACGACAGTATTCCTGCAATTGTTCCTGTAGCAACTTCACACTCATCAAATGATAAAGGCTTTATTGAAATGAGTACCGGAGAATTATTTACCATTCAAGGAAATATTCTCGATGCGAATTTTTTACAAAAAATTGACGCCGTACTTTTTTTAAATGATGAAGTGCATTGGCAGCAAACATGGATGCCGGAAAATATCTGGATGTTTGAAATGGCACAGATTCAAGTGCCGCAGTTTTTGATAGCAGGAAATTATGTGCTGCGAATTTCAGCGACTGATCGCAATGGTTGGCAAAATTGGATGCAAGCTGATTTTACTGTGAACTAATGGAATGAAAGAAAAAATAAAATTGGATACTCTACAACTTGTTTAAAAAATATCTCTTCAATCAAATTAATTTTTACAATGAATAAAATAGTTTACTCTCTGATTGCGTGTTGCTGTCTTTCATGGGTTATGGCTCTGAACAACACCGCAAATGCCCAATGTTCGAGTGGCGAAACAGAACTCGTTTTGTTAGTCACCACTGACAATTGGGGATATGAATGTTACTGGCAAATTACTCCACAAGGAAATGCATGTGGCTCCGGAATGATTGCCCAAGGCGGCAACAACGGTCAGGTTGGATGCAATGGCGGTGGTGGACAAGTTGCCACTACTGCTCAGGGGTATGCGGACAACACTACTATAACTGCGAATGGAATTTGTCTTACCGTTGGATCTTCTTATACCTTGCACTATGTGGATGATTATGCTGATGGAGGAGCAAGTTTTGTGTTCAATCTTTTTGGTTTTAATGTTCTGAGCTATACCGGTACCGGGGCAGGTGGGGCTTTCAACTTTACTGTTGCCGAGCCATTGGCTTACGATGTTGAAGGAGTGCAATTGCTCAGCTATTCTTATGTACAGCCTGACGCAGTTGATATACGAGGCCAGTTTTTTAATAATGGAGGTGCAACGATTTCTTCACTTCAAATGAGATATACAATTGATGGTGGCACAGCTGTTACCGCGTCGGTGTCGGGTCTGAATATCTTACCTTTTTCTTCATTTGAAATGTCACACCCAACAGCATGGAATGCAACTTCGAATGGTAACCATACTGTTGTTCTCTGGATCAGTCAAATCAATGGTTACAGTGATATGAATACGCCAAATGACCAGGTGTCACGCACTGTTATTGTCGGACCAGGTATTCCAAACCTGCTTGACAGCTATCTTGGTTTTACGCCCATGCCTACTGCAATTCTTTCTTCAGGTGTTACAGATCCACGCGATCTGGATTTTCATCCGATACTCACAAGTAATGAATTATGGGTTGTACTGAAGAGTACGGAAAACGATGGAGGAAAGACTGTCAAAATTTCAAATGCCGGTGAAAGCAATCAAACGGCGTTGACTCAAACGGATGGTAATGCATGGCATTTTATGTCGTTGCCCACAGGTATTGCTTTTTCAAGAAATGAGAATTTTGCGACATCACCGGGAGTGTATGATGCGAATCATGATGGCGGTGCACCCTTCACCGGACCTGCTTTGTGGAGCAGTGATCCGGCCATCTATGCTCAACCGAGCGGAGGAAATGGTAGTCATCTGGATATGTTGCACGAAAGTCCGTACAGTATGGGAATTGCATGGGAAACCGGCAATAAATTCTGGGTTACTTGTGGAGCGCATAATGAGATAATGAGTTATGACTTTAAAGAAGATCACGGTCCGGGAAATGATTTCCACGGTGATGGTGAAATTTACAAGTATCCAATTCCCGGATACAATGAAGACCCACAACATGAAGTACCGGATCATCTCGTTTTGGATCAACAAACAGGTTGGCTGTATGCATGTAACTCACAACAAAATCGTGTGATAAGAATTAATACCAATACTGGAACACCCGGCGCAAGTTCTACTCCATACGAAGAAGTTGCGATTTATAAAACCATGGACAATTTTGTATGGGAAGAATACATTACCACGGGTTTGGATGAACCTACAGGTATTGACATCGTGGGCAATCACATGATCGTTTCCAATTACAACACAGGTGATATCAATCTGTATGATATCAGCGGTAGCTCGGCTTTATTACTTGGTGTTATTCCAACCGGAAGCAATGGAATTATGGGCGTGAAAGTTGGCCCTGATGGTTTGATCTGGTATGTGAATAGCGTTACGGATCAAGTGATGCGTGTTGAGTTGGGACCAGTGTCCGTAACTGAAAACGAAAACAATGTTTCTGTGAATGCATGGCCTAATCCAGCGGGCGATGTTTTGAATTTTAGTTATTCAAATTCCGGTCTAATGCATAATGCTTACGTAACACTGATAGATATGTCAGGAAGAATCGTGATGCAGGAATCTTTTGGCAACAAACATTCAATTCAAGTGAATATCGCTTCCTTACCGAATCAGGTTTACACAGCTTTGATTCACAGCGACAATCAACAATCGATTGCGAAGAAGATTGTTGTTCAACATTGATTTTGAACTGCAGTAATTTGAAGCCCCGAAGCAATTTGCATCGGGGCTTTTTTGCGAATTTGTTTCGATGATGATTTTCATTGTATTGTGGAATTTGCATACCAATCCAATAGTTTCGCTGCTACAGTAATTTCGCACTCAATTATTTATTATGAAATTTCAATTGCTTTCTTTATTCTGCGCGGTACTTGTTGGTTGTTCTGCCACAGAACCTGTAGTTACTGTAATTCCTCCCGCGGATGCCGTGCGTCCTAAATTAATCATTGGAATTACTGTTGATCAAATGCGCTATGACTACATAGAAAAATACCGCAACGATTTTTCTGAAAATGGTTTTAAAAGATTGGTTGCTGAGGGATTTTTCTGCAGAAATGTGCAGTACAACTATATGCCGACATACACCGGTCCGGGACACGCTTCTATATTCACAGGAACTACTCCGAGCTTACATGGAATCATTGAAAACGATTGGTATGAGCGCTCTTCAGGCCTCACCATTTATTGTTCATCTGACAGCACTGTACAAGGCGTGGGAACAATTGGTAAATCGGGGCAGATGTCGCCGCATTATTTGACGGCTTCAACTTTAGGTGATGCGCTCGAACTTTTTACCAATAAAAGATCAAAAGTTTTTGGCATTGCAATGAAAGATCGAGGTGCAATTCTTCCGGCAGGTCGAATGGCCGATGCCGCTTATTGGTTCGTTGGAGCGGATGAGGGAAAGTGGGCGACTAGTAGCTGGTACATGAACGAATTGCCTGCTTGGGTGAAGAATTTTAATGAGCGAGGCTTGGCAACCGAATATTTGAGTCAGACTTGGTCTTTGTTGAAAGATGAGTCTGCATACGATGAAAGTTTGCCGGATAACAACGCTTATGAGTCTCCGTTCAAAGGAACCTTGCGCCCGGTTTTCCCTTATGACTTACCCGCATTGAGATCCGCTAATGGAAATTTCGATTTGTTGAAAGCAACACCATTTGGCAATGCTATGACTGTTGATTTTGCGAAGGCATTGATAGAGGGTGAAGAACTGGGTATGGATGATATTACGGATATGTTGTGCCTCAGTTTTTCTGCAACGGATTATGTAGGACATCAATTTGGAATTCACTCCAGAGAAGCGCAGGATTGTTACTTGCGACTCGATCTTCAGATCGCAGATTTGATTGATTATCTCGATAAGAAATTTGGACGTGAAAGTTACCTGCTTTTTTTATCTGCTGATCATGGAGGAACACCTACACCAAGTTATGTGACGAAAGAAAAGGGCATTGGTGGTTACTGGAAAAGTGAGCAACTCGAATACTTTGTTGAAGGTGAGTTGGTGAAAAAATATGGCCCCGGTGATTGGATCATCAATGAAAGCAATCAAAATATTTTTTTCAATCGCACTTTGATGAGCGCAGCGAAAATCAATATCAAAGAAGTGCAATACGAAGTCGCAAACATGATTCTTACTTATCCGGAAGTGCTCATGAGTTTTACGGCAAATGACCTTGCACAATTCAGAGGAGGAAGTGTTATGAAGGAAATGGTTCAGAATGGATTCAGTCAGACGCTGTCCGGCGACGTGATTTATATATTAAAGCCGGGATATATTGAATATGGTATGACCGGAACCACTCACGGTTCTTCGTTCAATGCAGATACACATGTGCCAGCTATTTTTTTTGGTGTCGGAGTTGCGAAGGGGGAGAGCTTTTCACCCTATGTAATTACAGATATCGCTCCTACCATTTCATCCATTTGTCGTCTGCCTTTTCCGGATGCATGCACCGGTCAACCGATTGTTGAAGCAATGAAGAAAAAATAATGATCAGATATAAAGTTCGTTACGAGCAACCGCATAGACATTTTATTTCATTTGAAGCGCGCATTCCGGTCGAAGGAAAAGAAAAGGTTCAACTGCAACTTGCAGCATGGAGACCCGGCAGATACGAGCTCGGAAATTTTTCCAAAAACATCAGAGCATTCGAAGTAACTGATGAGTTGAGTAATCCTCTTCCCATTCAGAAGCTCACCAAAGACTTATGGGAAGCCGATTGCGAAGGTCTTCAGCATGTTATTCTCTCCTACGAATACTATGCGGCTGATCTGAATGCCGGATCAACATTTCTTGACGAACGCTTGCTTTATATCAACCCTGTCAATTGCTTTTTCTTTCTTCCTGATCAACCTGATATTGATTATGAAGTAGTTCTTGATATACCCGACAATTATGTTTTGGCTTGCGGACTGAACACTATTCGAAAGAATGTGTTGAGCGCAAAATCTTTCGATGAACTGGCAGATAGCCCGCTGATTGCAAGCGCAGCTATTCGTCATCTTCAATACCAATTGGGAAAATATGTTTTTCATATTTGGATTGAAGGCGAAGTGAATCTCGACGAAGCTCGTCTCGTGAATGAATTTGTCGCGTTCACAGATGCGCAGTTGATTCTCTTCGGTGACATTCCATGCAATGACTATCATTTCCTGTTTTTGTTCTCACCCGATTTTATTCGTCACGGAGTTGAGCACAGCAACAGCACTGTCATAGCTATGGGTCCGGCTGCTGATTTTCAGAATGAACCACTTTTCAAAGATCTTCTTGGTATCAGTTGCCACGAGTTGTTTCATACATGGAATGTGAAGAATATCCGACCTGTTGAAATGTTGCCTTATGATTTTACAAAGGAGAATTATTCGCGATTGGGTTATGTCTATGAAGGCGTGACTACCTATTATGGTGATCTTCTGTTATGGCGATCAGGATCGTTCAATGATCTCGATTGGTTGAATGCAGTTGAAGATAGATTGCAGAAACATTTCGAGAATCCGGGAAGATTCAATTTGTCGGTAGCAGATAGTAGTTATGATACATGGCTCGATGGTTATAGCTCAGGAATACCATGGAGAAAAGTTTCCATTTATAATGAAGGCTTTCTGATTGCGATGATTTGCGATATCATCATTTTGCACAACAGCGAAGGGAAATATTCTATGGACGATGTGATGCGTGTGCTTTACAATGATTTCGGAAAGAAGGGACTAGGTTATAGTGAAAGTGACTATTTCAATAGTGTGAAACGTTTTTCCGGTGATGTTGCAAATGAAATTTTTGATGAGCTTGTCAACGGTACTGACGACTACATGTCCTGGATCAATACGGTATTGGAAATTGTAGGTTTGACACTTTCGCAAATACCAGCTTACAAATGGAATGAGTCTGCCTTTGGATTAAAAGTAGACGAGAACAATGGCAAAGTGACTGTTTCAACTGTAATGCCTGACTCGCCTGCCGACCACGGCGGACTGTGGGAAGGTGATGAGATCATTTCTGTGGATGGAACGGCTCCTTACAAAAATTTTCAATGGCTATTGAAAATGAGCAAAGAAACGGTTGATCTGAAAATTTTCCGCAGAGGAAAAATGCTGGACATCAAACTTTCAGAAGTTGGAATAACATGGGAAAAGAAATACCGCGTCATTACTTTGGATGCTCCAACAGAAGATCAAGTTCGCTTTTTCAATCTCTGGAAATCGCGGTCGTAGTGTCTGCAAACCATGCATTCAGTGCTTCTGAATTGATTTCGTAAAACCCCATTTTGGCATCCGCTACTTTGTCATTTACAAGGTAGATCGCAGGGAAATCGGGACCCGACATTTTCATGAAAAAATGAAGTGACGAGTAATAACTATAAGGTAAAACTGATACGTTGGTCTCGCGAAGAAATTTGGCGAGATCGTCTCTTTCTCCGCACAATAACAGATGTATCGGAAGTTCGGGATTGCTTCTTTTGATGGCCTCCAATCGTGTTGCTGCCAATTTGCAATGACTACAACTCAATAAAAGAAATGCAACAATTTTTTTTCCTTTGACCAAGTTAAAAGATGGAGGCGTTTCGCCTGGCGTTTCATAAAGTAATTCTAAGGGCAAAACAGTTCTTTCACCTGATGTTGTAATGATTTTTTCAGGAAGTAATATTGGATTGAAAATGAAAGGTGCCGCAATCCCGATTGCACACAGAGACAGTAAGATCCGGCTGCGATATCGCGTTGACCATTTGAAAGGGATCTGCCAAACCCAATACGTAAGTGAGAATAGGAAGACGTTCTTTATGATTCCCTCAAGCGGACTTAGTACAATGGCACTGCCCATGCATCCACAATTGCCCGCGTTGCCTTCAATTGCGAGTATTGCAAAAAGGTAGATTGTGTATAGCGCCAATGATGCATAGGACAATGAAAGAAACAATTTGTCGTGTAAGGCCAGCAGAATCCCGGCTCCAATGATGAATTCACTTGCGATGAGCAACCGCGATTCAAAAAGTACGAGCGACTCATTCCCGAGATGATGCATGAGTAAATCATTCTCAAAAAATTCTATAGGATAGAGTTTGAGAAATCCGGAAATAATGAAAGCCGATGCCAGAAGCAAACGACTGATCAAGGATATGACGGATTGTGTTTTCATGGAAGAATAAAAAAGGCCATCAATTTGATGGCCTTTTTGATTTTTGGAAAATCAATTATTTTTTTACTGCTTCGCATGTTGTAGTAACTCCACCTGCAGAGCCTTCACTTACTTTACACTTGTCCTCAGCACCTTTTTTAGTGTCCTTGAACGTGCCACCTTCAGCAGTTATTGAACTGCCATTACCTGATGCTGTGCACTTACAAGCATAATCCTTTTTGCAAGAAGAAAGTGAAGCAACAATTGCAACACCTGCGAAGAACATGAATACTTTTTTCATAGCCTTGATTTTTTTTAGTGAAAATTTAGGGCGCTAATATATTAAAGGGATGCACGTTACGACAAAATTATCGAACTTTTGAACCGATAGCGGTGGCTATGTCTTTTGGACTTGTCAATTTTGATTTGAGTAGCCAATTAGTTTCGCCTGTCATCCTATAGAATTATTTTAGACAACATGAAAATTATTCCTTTTCTCACCGGTATTTGCTTTGCAATGTTGACAATAGTCGTATTGCTATTCCATCAAGAATACGTTGCGTTTCTCGATCAATTCAAATTGCCTTCAAATCTTTCATTTACTATTTACAGGCTCATAGTTGTTATTTGTCTGGTGGAAGCTGTGAAACTGATTGTGATAGCTACCTACAAGCCTCAAGGCAAAGCGCGACGTGATAATTTCACCATTGGAATTTCTCACCTTGCCAAAGTTACCTATGTCCTTATGGCATTGGTATTGGTGCTTTCGCTTTTCAATATCACAATCAAAGAAGCCATCACTACGCTCAGCTTCGTTGCAGCTGCCATTGTATTGATGACCAAAGATTACATCTCGAATTTTATCAATGGAATGTATCTGACTTTTGCCAAGGTGATCAACATTGGTGACACGGTGGAAATAGGCGATAATAAAGGGAAAATTCTGGATATTACGCTCACAAATGTTCATCTTCTAAATGATGACGATGATCTCATTTATATTCCGAATAATAAAGTTTTCAGCAATGAAATCGTCAATTACACGCGTCGTGTATTGAAGAAGAGCAATGTTGAATTTGAGATGGAGATTACCTATGTGCCGACAGTAGAATGGCTGGAATCGCAATTGATCGAGTCACTTGGCGAACTCAATGAACTCATTCAACCCGGAACGAGCATTTTGAAAGTGCAATCCATCAAACACGAATTTGCCTCCTTCAAATTTCAATACATTCTAATCGATCCGCTCAACAAGGAACAAGATAAGAAGGTAAGGAAATATATCATTCGCTTTGTTGTTCAGTTGATCACCACACTTCGAGAACAATCTGTAAAGTAACTTTAGGTTGCTTTTTGCAAGAATTGAAGGAGGAATTTTTCATTTTTTCGTTAACCTGTGTTTTTTATCTTCCGAGTTGCATTTGTGAATCGGCTGATATGATGGCTTTTAGCACAAGTTTTCTCATTGATTGAAAATAATTTTTATTTCATCCCCGCATTTTTACATTTTTGCTATCTGAATTGTCGCTGCATGAAAGACTTCCAAGATTGACATTTTCAGAGAAAAATAAAATGGCTAAGTACAATTCTATCAGACAATTTATGCAGGAGAACTACCTGCACTTCAATGCCGCAGCCATGGTTGATGCTGCAAAAGGTTATGAAAAGCATCTTTCAGAAGGTGGAAAAATGATGGTGACTTTGGCTGGTGCCATGTCAACTGCTGAACTCGGAATTTCTCTCGCCGAGATGATTCGAGCCGGAAAGGTGGACATCATCTCCTGTACCGGAGCCAATCTTGAAGAGGACCTAATGAATCTAGTGGCGCATGATCATTATGAGCGTGTTCCAAATTATCGCGACCTCACACCTGAGCAAGAATGGGATCTGTTGGAACGGGGATTGAATCGCGTCACAGATACATGCATCCCGGAAGAAGAGGCTTTCAGAAGATTACAAAAACACATTCATCAACTTTGGAAAGAAGCGGATGAAAAGGGTGAACGATATTTACCACATGAGTATATGTACAAGATGCTTCTCAGTGGTGTGTTGGAGCAATACTATCAAATCGATCCAAAAAATTCATGGATGATTGCAGCGGCAGAGAGAAATCTTCCACTTATCGTTCCGGGTTGGGAGGATAGTACCATGGGAAATATTTTCGCCAGTTATTGCATCAAAGGCGAACTCAAACCATCCACCATGAAAAGTGGAATTGAATACATGACATGGTTGGCCAAATGGTATATCGATAACTCAGCCGGTAAAGGTGTTGGGTTTTTTCAAATCGGTGGTGGTATCGCAGGTGATTTTCCAATCTGCGTGGTGCCAATGCTCTATCAGGACATGGAAATGCATGAAATTCCATTCTGGAGCTACTTCTGTCAGATCAGCGACAGCACAACAAGTTACGGTAGTTATAGCGGGGCTGTTCCCAATGAAAAGATTACCTGGGGTAAGCTCGATATAAAAACTCCAAAATTTATTATTGAAAGTGATGCAACAATTGTCGCACCCCTCATATTTGCATGGTTATTAAATCATTGATATTCGATCACAAACTTTAAGAACACAAAAACATGGCAGCCCCGTTAAAAAGAGTCATCAAGGATTACAACACGCTCGGTCAAGAACATATAGATCTGATCAATGAGCACTTCCCAAATGGGTTTGAAAATGACAATCTCGTTTCTTTCGTTACACCGAAAGGTCAATTTATTAAGGCATTGGAAGTGCGAACTGACGATACAATCTACCTTTTCAAAATTGAAAAAAATATGAAGGTAGATGATGAAGAGAACCAGGAAAATGAAGGTTCGGCAATGTCTGATTTCGAGAGCATGAAAGGCTCTGATACCGAAGATGCTGAATTGGAGGACATGGACGACGACGATGACACGGACACCGATAAACCCGATGATGATGCCGAGGCAGATGATGATGAAGATTGATGAATAGATGCGTCCTTAGAAATTGAAAGCCGTTCATATTTGTGAGCGGCTTTTTTAAATTCACTGAATAGGAAATTTGATGAAGCCTTTTTTTTCTGCTTTAAGAACATGGCTCAAGTCGTGGAGGTTCATTTTTGAAAATGGACTCACTCACTTTTTTCTATATCCCATATTGATTTCTGTATTGTTATCCATGGGTTCTGCTGTGTTCATCAACTACTGCGTTTCGCATGCAATGGATTTCATCAATCCATATTTTGAATTCACACCCTTGAACGGCACATTTTGGCAAAACGTCCTCACTTTTTTTTCAGGTGTTGGGCATTATGCTCTGGCATTCGTCATTTCATTGTTCATGTACTATTTGTTTTTTCGTGTGCAGAAGTATATCGTGCTTGCTTTGATGTCTCCTATCATGGCCTTATTGAGTGCACGTGCTGATAGCATTCTAACAGGAATTGACATTCCGTTCAACAGTTTACAGTTCTTTAAAGATGTATTCCGTGGAATTTTGTTGGTTGCACGTAATTTTTTGATGGAAATGTTTTTAACCTTGCTCTTGTGGTGTGCTGCAATCTATCTGGCCATCTTAATGCCTGTTAGTGTTCTCTTTTTTATGCCAATAGTTTCTCTCGCTTCCTTTTTTATTGGAGCATACTTTTTCGGCTTTTCTATTATCGACTACCACAACGAACGACGAAAATTGAGTATACGACAAAGTATTTTGTTCGTCAGGAAAAACAAAGAAACAGCTGTTGGGTTGGGAGCCGTGTTTGCAATTCTGTTTCGCTTTCCGTTCATTGGCGTAGCCATAGGCACCATTACCTGTACTGTTGCCGGCATGCTTGCTATTTGCGAAAAGAACAAAGCCGACTATTCGAAGTCTTGAGTTGATTCAATTTGAAAGTGAATTGGAATTGTGAAATTTCTCATGAATTGCTCAATCAAGAAAATTCGTTCAACTATCTGATCAACAAATTTTGTGTGACAATCTCATTGCCGGCGACAAAAGAAATAGCATAAAGTCCTTCAGGCAAATCACTCACGTCGATTGTCGGAGAAGTAGGTCTCATCCGACGAATTAGCCTGCCGCTTGCATCCATGATGCGAACTTCATCAATTGCATTATTGCTTTCGTTTTGAACATAGATCCAATCCTGTGCGGGATTTGGAAAGAAAAAAACTTCGAATTTTCGTTCGCTATACGTCTCTGGTTCAATTTTGGGATGCAATCCCTGCAGTCTGTCTGGTGCGGTTATAAAAGGATCCAGATAGGTTCGGAATTTATTCCATGAGCTCGAGAGGTACACAAAATGATCCTGACCTTGTAATTCGCAATTCGAATTGCTCCCTACAAACATTCCAATCACATTCATGTCATGGTCGAATAGTGGACTTCCGACACTACCAGAAAATGTTGAACCCATATGCGCCGGATCAAGTGCTCGTGTCGGTATGCCATTCATCACTGAATTGACGAAATGTCCATCATAACTTGCCATACTTTGAGGTAATCCAAGGGCATATTGCAGGCATGTGTAATCCGATGAAGCTGAAGGCAAACTGAGTCTCCATCCGCTGTAGTAGGCTTTCCAACTTTGTTTTGGAGAATTTCGAAGTCGTATCAACGTCACACCATTTGATAAATCTGTTTCTGAAATATATGCGCCACAAAGTGCGGAAACACTGCAGCCGGTATTGTTGAAGTAACAAGAACTTCCCTTGATGTTTAATAGAAATACCCATGAAGATGCATCACCCATGATGGCACTCGACGAGGTCATTGCATATGGCGTTGCGTCATTGGATGAATTGTTGAGCAACGTTGCTGTAGCGATTCTCTGACCTTTATCGACTATCATCATCATGACCGATGAAACTGCGCTTTTGATTTGTAAAGGCAATAATTCAGGCTCTACCAATTCCATGCATTGCGCTGCATGAAATGTTTCGGTATCCTTCAGATCACGATAAGCACGAGTAACGTATTGGATGTTAAAATCACCTGTGCCGCGCACCGAATGTGGTTCATAGTATTCAAGAATAATTCTCGATCCACGAACGGGTGGAGTGCCCATTTGCGAAGTTCGGTTGTCCTTCGAACTGATCGGACCGATATAGTCTTCATGATTTTCGGAATAGATATAAATTTTTGATCCTCTGGGTAAACTCAAGAAGGAAAAAGTAAGACTGATGGAAAAAGCTCCCGGGCAATCAATTCCCAATACCCAAATTCGATCACCATTCTGAAGATTGGTCCAATGCCCGGTTGTGCTCAGCCTATAGCTGACCTCGTGCGCATATGCAAATCTGTAAGGTCGTGATTTATCTGTCTCAGTTGCATCTTCAAACATCAGTGCGTCAACATCCGGTGCAGGATGATTTTGCCATATCGTATGATTTACGAAATCCTGACCCGTCGTCCAAGACAATGGAGTACCTGTGCGATCAATCTGTCCGAAACAAATTGTCCCGAAAAGCAGAAAAGCAACGAATGGAATACGGCGACTCACTGTTCAGGTTTTCATTATTGATAGAATGATCAACTCAATAGTTGTAAGCTAAGTTATACTTTTTTCATTAGAACAAACATTTGTGCTTTTTTTTATTTGCTAACAGGCAACGTTTTTAGCTGGCTATTCATCTTCGCACTAGAACTTCGCAATAACAAACCACTATTGAAATGAAAAAATATCTGACACTTTTTGCCATCATTGGCATTCTGAATGAAGGATTCACTCAAGATTGCGTTGATCTGGAGTCGATCAATCTTGACGCAATCTGTCCATTGATTTTTGCACCTGTTTGCGGCTGTGATGGAATTACTTATGAAAATGCTTGCAGCGCTGAAAACTATGGCGGTGTTACTTCCTGGGTTGATGGCGCATGCACAGGTGGAGGTGGAGATTGTGTGGATGTCAGTGATGTGGATTTTGGACCCTGCGATATGTTCATGGGTTATGCATGGGTTGGTAATATGTGCACTGATATCAGCGGTTGTGGATACATCGTTGGAGAAGTTGATTATTCTACTAGCTTTTATGATTCGATGGAAGCATGCAATAGCAGATGCGGTGATGTGCTTGTCGGTTGTATCAATCAATGGCAAATTGAACAGGGTTTTCTCATCGACTGCGCTCCTATAGTAGCTCCCGTGTGCGGATGCAATGATGTGACATATGCAAATAGTTGCGATGCATTCTTCTACGGAGGCGTCACAACATACTCATTAGGTGCTTGCAGCGACTCCAATTGTT
>JAYTOA010000036.1:0-5491 GCA_043748015.1 Flavobacteriales bacterium | reverse complement strand
CAGTTTTCACACTGAACCATTTCCATAAACTTCTTGATATACTTTTTTCGCAATTTCATACGAGCGATATTTCTTTGCGATGTTTCTGACGTGTTCCTTATTTACGAGTTTAGATTCCAGCAAGCTTTTCATATTCGACATCGATTTTCGCATTGCTGATTCTTCAAGATTCTGTAGGATCACACCAACATTTTCGTTCAAAACAATTGACGAGTCTTCGCTTATTTCCGGTAATATCATAATGGGTAAACCCATCGCCCAGTACTCTCCGTCCTTCACCGGTGTTCCAAATCTTTTGGAAGGAACCGGTTGTTGCGGATTGAATGCAAAATCGCAAGCACTCAAATATTCCGGCACCAGCGTATGTGGAACAGAAACATGTGTAAGTTGACGCGCTAAAAACCCGGAATCTTTGCAAAGACCAAGAACTTCACCCTTGCTATTGGGTGACAGTAACAAAACATGAAATTTTTCACCAAAAACATCCGCTCCGATTTTGAAAAGTTCAAAGACTTCTTGTTTCAGGTAAAGCCCTCCCAATTTGCTCACGCATGCACAAACAATTTTAGTCTCTACATTCATTTTTGCTCGAATGGCATGGTGATCAAATCTATTCGGATTAAATAGCACCATGTCAACGCACGCCGGTCGAACGTGAACATTTTTTGCTTCCACGCCATACGCATTGCGGGCGTACTCAATCATACCGGGTGAAGCCGCAATGAGCACATCTGCTTTTCTCGCTTGCATTTTTTCGGACCACCAAAGAATGCGAAATGCGAAAGAATTTTTTTTCCAAACACCAGTTTCCACCATGCTTTCAGCATGTGGTTCCCAGCTATCAATGACAAGCTTTTTACCCGTGAGGAATTTTAAGATCAACGCCATTGTTCCTGCAGCAGGCGCAAATGAATGAATGACATCTATTTTTTGCTTGCGAATGAATCGCACAAGCATCAGCAACTGACCGCAATATGCAAAGAGTGCACGCATACCGAATCGACGGTGCTTCAGCGGCAACCATTGTATGTTGAATTCAGAAAGTGATTGTCGCGCTTCATTCCTTTGCTCATTTGTCATAACACCCGGGTTTCCCTCAGAAGTCTGCACGAACAAAACACTGTCACGAGAAATAATATCCCGAATGATGCACGCATTGGGAAGCAGGTAGCTGTGGATCAATGGCTCGCTATACGACCATGATGACAGAATCAATATGTTCGTTTTATTTTCAGTCAAGCAATTTATGTCTCATCAATTGACAAAAATGTTTAGCAGCACTTATCCAATTGAACCTCTTCAAACCTGCACGAAAGAACATTCTGTGAAAAGCAATTCGTTCTGCCATTTCAACTTCTTTGCTCAATAACTGCTTTGTTTTAACATGTCGCATAAATTTTCGGTAAGCCACTTCAAGTTCCTTGTGATTGCTCATCAGCGAACCTGGTCTTTTGCGAATATCATATACGAAATGATCTACAAAAGCATACAAACCTTTATGCGCAATACTCAGAAAAAAAAGTCTGTCCTCGAGATGCGTCCAGGAAGTATCAAATCGTTCTCTTCCAAGTCCGGATTTTCTAATCATCCAAGTAATTCCACTAAAACAGCGCGGCGCAAGCAGGGCCATTTCGCGATCTGGGGTGCCTTTAAAATCCGGAGTCCATATCCGCAACAATTGGGTATAGTTTTTATTGAATGTGCGAACCGGCCCGTCGACAAACATCACTTCCGGATAATCGACCAAAAATTTCACCCTTTCTTTCAGACTGTCAATTGGCAATCTGTCATCTGAGTCAAGAAAACAGATAAACTCACCTCTGGCAATATCAAGACCCTCATTGCGGGCATTGCTCAGTCCTCCCATTTCAATGTCGATCTTCACAATCCTCGGATCATTGTACTGCTCAACAATATTACTTGTATCATCAGAACTATCGTTAATAACAATGATGAGTTCCCACTCCTCAAATGATTGATTCAATACAGATTCCAAAGCATCTGCTATGAAATCTTGCACGTTGCGGGCAGCCATAATTATTGAGACCTTAGGCTTTTGCATCATACAATATTATGAATGAGGGCATCAATCCTTTCCACTTGTCGCTCATAGCTATTTTTCAGTGCGAAATGCTTTCTTTTTGCAACTAGCTCTTCGCTGTAGAAAGTCAACTTGTCCGTTTTTATACGATTAAAAATCTGAAGAAACTCCTCAAGCGACCTTGCCATATAGAGGAGAGAGTCATTAGTAAAATACTCTTGAAAAACGTTGCTTACCACCGGAGTTCCGCTTCCGATGTAGTTCATTATTTTATGTGAATTCGCTGTGATCTCGGGATATTTTTCAGCATCATAAGCTGCGAAAAGTATATCGGCTTGTTCACAAAACGCAGCCATTTCAATCGCGGATTTTTCTCCAAGCAGTGCGACGTTTTTCTTCACTTTCAGAGCAGAAATGTCGGCCAATGCATTCACATCTACGAATGGATTCATATTACCTTCACCGTAGCTCCCGATAAAGTAAAACTGAACATCAGGATTGGTTTCCACCAATGTGTGAATCCAATTCCAATGAATAAATCGGATGAGCAGATTTCCGACGTACACCGCGGTTGTTTTTAAATTAGTCACCGGCAAAACGACATCACTTTTTGGAACAATAACGTAGCCATGTTGGATGAAATGGCAATGCTCATTATATGCAGACATCTGATCGATAATTCCGCTAGTTACACCAAGACAAAGATTTGCAGACTTAGAAGCAAGTTCATTTTGATAATTCACGTGATAATCCATTTTGTGATGAATGCGAAACGCATCACTGAAACAATCCAGGTGATAAAATCTTGAATTGTCAAAATTCCAAACGACATCAAATTTCACCCTGGCCTTTTTGTGAAGCTGCGCAACCCGTTTTTTAAAATACCATTTCTGCATAAATACCGGCAACCGACGAATGCCGGGTATTTCACGACCATCCTGTATCAACGTTATCGGCGAAGCGTCTTGAATATCACTAGCGGAAATTTTTGCAAATGCAGGTTGAAGAAACCACACTTTATTCGACTTTGATAATTCAATCGCATAGTGGTGTTTTGAAAGTTTAGAAACGCCCCAACCTTCCGGACTAATCACAAGAATATTTTTGCCCTTCAAGAAATTCATCAAAGCTGTTTCAACAGATTAAAGTATTTGGCACCGACCACTTCCAGACTAAACTGCTCAATAGCACTTTTGGAAATCGCGGAGTGATCATAAGAAGTGGAATCAAACTTCTGCAAGCTTTCTTCCCAATTGTTATCTACAAGAATTCCGTTCCGGTCATTGATAAGTTCCGGAATAGCTCCTGATTTACTGGCAATAACAGGGCATCCGCAACTCAAGGCTTCGGCAATCACTACAGAAAAAGTTTCATAATCTGTTGGAAGAATAAACGCTTTAGCGCGATTCATCTCTTCCGCAATTTGCTCCGGCCATAGTCTTCCGACATAGCGAATGACATCACCAAGATCATAGTCTTTGATGAACTTCAAAACATTGTCTTCTTCAGGTCCATAACCACCAATGACAAGCTCTTGCGGTCTGCCAACTTCTTTCAGTTTTCGAAAAACCTCTAGCAGTTCGAGCGGTTTCTTGGGATATTTCCAAAGTGAAACAGTGAAATAATAATTCCCTCGTATTTGATTTTGACAATTGAAAATTTTTGTGTCAACGACATTTGGAATAACGGTGATTGGCGGCATCACGCCTGAAAACTTACGGATATCATTTGCAAGCGAATGAGAAACCACAGCCAGTGGAATTTCATGGTGAAATATTTTTCTCAATCTATCAGGAACTGATTCCACATTGAAGTTGAATTGATAAGCGCTCCAATGTTCTGTGATTAATTTCTTAACCGGAAGATATGGTTTCAATTTTCCGTAATGAATGAGTGCAGGATATGCGATGAAAAAATTAATATGCGAGAAAGACTCATGGGCATTCAGCCTGCGAAGTTCTCTTTTCAGAATTCGATAAAATATCCATTCTCGCAGACGCCACGAAGTAAAAACGACGCGCTGTTGAATTCTAAGCACACCGTTTTTCTGCGTCCTCAGATTCGGTCCTGCCCCAAAGTTCAGGTCGATGTGCAAGACCATCTGCTGACAAAGGCCCGAAAGACTGTTGATCTGTCGTTCGACATAGATTGCATGCAGCGGATTTTCCTCTGTTGGAAACCATGGGGTTACGTGTAAAATGCGCATCAGAGGAAGGAGTTAGAAAATGGTTTACGCCATTGGTGGCAATGATAATCGAAATTAAAAGGCGCATTGCAAACTAGCTGTTGGCTGCGATCAGTAAAATGCAATTCTATAGAATCAAAAAAAATTTCTGTTGAAAAGGTGCAATATCATTGTTCACCATAAAAGATGGGCTATATTTGCCCCCCGTTTTAAGAGAATCGTTTAAAATCAAAGAGTTATGCCAAAACGTACATACCAACCATCGAACACAAAGCGTAGAAACAAGCATGGTTTCCGCAAACGTATGTCAACAACTAAAGGTCGCGCTGTACTAGCGTCACGCCGTGCCAAAGGCAGAAAGAAACTGACGACTTCAGATGAGAGACGTCACAAAGGCATCGTACGCCTCTAAACACGAATATTACAACTATTGATACTTCGCCGCCCGGGATACCTCGGGCGGCTTTATTTTTCCCCAAAATTTCCAAGCCTGATGAAAATTGTCGTCAACACGCGTTTTTTGCTGAAAGGCAAGTTGGATGGTATTGGCTGGTTTATTCTTGAACACTTCAGTCGCATCTGTCGCAACCATCCGGAACACGAGTTTCACTTTCTCTTTGACCGACCTTATTCTCCGGAATTCATTTTTGCCGATAACGTCATTCCGCATGTTCTTGGGCCTCAGGCGCGTCATCCGATTCTTTTTCACATCTGGTACAACTATTCCGTACCAAGGATATTGAAAAAAATAAAAGCGGATCTATTCGTTTCTCCTGATATGATGTGCTCTTTGCGCACGGAAATCCCGCAGATACTGGTCCTGCACGATCTGAATTTCGAACATTATCCGCAAGACTTGCCAAAACTTGTCTCAAGATATTTAAGAAAGTTCTCTCCGCAATTCGCCGCCAAAGCGAAAGCCATCGTTACTGTGAGTCATTTCAGCAAGCGCGACATCATGTCGTTGTACGGAATTGATCAGCAGAAAATTCACGTCGTTTATAACGGGGTTGGACTACACTATCATCCTCTATCGGAAGAAGACCGTCAATTCACACAGAAAGAAATTGCGGGAGGTCATCCGTATTTTGTGTTCGTCAGTTCTATTCATCCGAGAAAAAATCTTCAACGTCTGTTGCCTGCGTTTGACAAATTCAAAGAGCAAACGGGAAGTAATGCGCGGCTTGTAGTTGTAGGTCGGAAGTTCTGGAAATTCAAGGAGCTTGATCTTTCTTACCAAGCAATGAAGTATAAAAACGATGTCA
>JAYTOA010000035.1:0-57558 GCA_043748015.1 Flavobacteriales bacterium | reverse complement strand
TCAAAAGTCATTTTTGTTTTTCGCATAATAATGGATTTTAATTATGCGTATGTTTACGACGTGTGGTGTAGAAGGCTACCGGAGGTTTAGTGCAACAGGCGTTTGGCAAAAAAGCGGGTTCAGTGCTTGGATGAAGCTTTGTGCTTCTAATAAAGTTCATTGGTGGCAGACCGTTTTGTGCTCCGAAATTCCTAACTTCTTAAACCTCCAAAACGTTACCCGCATCGCCCATAGACCGTAGTCAGCGACAATAAACAACTAAAAATGCAACAACGAATAATAGGATTTGATTTAGCAAGGGCTTACGCAATATTTGGAATGTTTATTGTCAATTTTAATTTCAGCTTTGGTTCTATTATGGCACCAACTGATTCTGTTGGACACTTTCTTAATGTCTTTACAGGAAACTCAACAGCAATTTTTATTATTTGTGCCGGAATGGGAGTTTCATTAATGACAAATAGAAACGACTACAGTAAAGAAGATAAAGCTAAATTAAAATCTACAATACTAAAACGATCTTGGTTCCTATTTGCCTGTGGACTTTTACTATACAATTGGTGGCCGGGCGACATTTTGCATTTTTATGCCGGTTATATGCACATTGCTGCATTTCTTCTATTCGTACCCAAACGCTATTATTTAGGCGTTGCTATTTCTGCAATTTTCGTTTTTCATATTCTGCTGTTTATCATTTCAATTGAAAAAAGTTGGGACTTTACAACATTCGAGTACCAAGACTTTTGGACGCCTCTTGGCTTTTTAAGAAATACTTTTTATAATGGGTGGAATTCAATCTTTCCCTGGCTTTCCTACTTTCTGGTAGGTATGTGGTTAGGACGACTGAATTGGGAAGATAAACTCACAAGGCGTAATATTTTTATCAGTGGACTATTAATTTTCATAGCCTTTCAAACTCTTCGATTTTTAGTCGAACTCCATTTCTTTAATCCATTTTGGAGCGACTATATTATGGCTGAGTATTTTCCACCATACCTGCCTTTCATAATGATAACTATGGGCTTTGCATTTATGGCAATTACTTTCTGTATGTACATTGGAGAGAAATTCTCCACCAATTACTTTGTTTTAGCGTTACAAAAAACTGGGCAAATGACTTTATCACACTACGTTATTCATTTAACTTTAGGAATGCTAATATTTGCCTACATAACTAACAAGCATTATACGGGTCTATTGGAAGACGAAAAACCATCCCCTTCGATTTATATTTTAGGATATTCTATTCTATTTTATAGTTTCAGTATTTTGTTCAGTTTGTTGTGGAGTAAAAAATTTAAAAAAGGACCAATTGAAACATTAATGAGAAAAATATCAAACTGACAAAAAGGTCGGCAGGTGCCACAGGTTGTTCCAAAGTGGCGGTTCAGTGCTCCACTATCACACTTGTCGTCAATCAAAGTTGGTTCTCCGCATCAATATTTGTGTTGAAATCGCCACCTTCGCCCGGCCCGCAAACCACTAAAACATTCATGAAAAGTGTTACCCGAAGAAACAAAAGAATAATACATGAACGAAATCATTTGCCCGAATTGCAAGAAAGCCTTTAAAGTAGACGAAGCAGGTTTTGCTGACATCCTTAAACAAGTGCGTGACCACCAGTTTGAAGAAGAAATTGCGAACCGACTTGCGCTTGCTGATAAAGAAAAGGAAAGCGCCGTGAAATTGGCAGAAGCCAATATCAAAAACGCATTGCAGGAACAACTTGCTAAGAAAGACCGGGAACTGTCCGAGCTTAAAGCTCAAAAAGAATTGGAGTTGTCACAAAAATTATCTCAGAAAGAAAATGAACTGTCACAACTCAAATCCAAAATGGACAATACCGAAGTAGAGAAAAAACTTGCCATCACGGAAGCGACCAAAAAATTGGAGAAGGAACGCGATGAACTCGCCAATGCGATCAAGATGAAGGACACAGAAAAACAACTTCTTGAAAAATCACTGAGCGAAAAATATTCGGCAGAACTCAAAGAAAAAGATGCCCTCATCAAACACAAAGACGAAGAGATTGCGCTGAGAAAGGATATGAAGTTGAAACTATCTACAAAAATGATAGGCGAAACACTCGAACAGCATTGTGAGACTGAGTTTAATAAACTTCGCGCAACAGCCTTTCAACGAGCCTATTTTGAAAAGGACAACGATTCAAAATCGGGCAGCAAAGGGGATTTTATTTATCGCGAGACCGATGACGCAGGAAATGAAATCATTTCCATCATGTTTGAAATGAAAAATGAAGGAGATGAGACGTCCACAAAAAAAAGGAACGAAGACTTTTTAAAAGAACTTGACAGAGACCGTACAGAGAAAAAATGCGAATACGCTGTTCTCGTTTCACTTCTCGAAGCAGATAGTGAATATTATAATTCCGGGATTGTGGATGTTGCACACAAACATCCAAAGATGTATGTCGTTCGCCCTCAGTTTTTCATTCCAATCATCACGCTGCTCCGCAATGCTGCCATGAACTCTATCCAATACAAAGCAGAACTGGCAATGGTAAAAAGTCAGAATATTGATATTACCCATTTCGAAGAAAAAATGAGCCGGTTTAAAGAGGGTTTTGCAAGAAACTATGACCTGGCAAGTCGCAAGTTTAAAGACGCCATTGACGGCATAGACAAAACGATCAAGGAATTGGAAAAAACCAAAGCTGCCTTGCTGTCGTCGGAGAACAATCTTCGCCTTGCCAATGAAAAAACGGAAGACCTAACCATTAAAAAACTTACACACGGCAATCCGACAATGAAATCCAAGTTTGACGATCTCAACAAATAATGATTTCGTAAAGAAAAGCGCGTGCACATTGACAAGTTTTCGCCACGTTGGTGCGTCGAACGAGCAAGCATTGTGATATGGAACCGCAGTCGACGAGCGTATATTTTGGTTTGTGTGAATCATACATCAATGCCTTAAGTGATAAATAACAAGAGTATTTTCACCCGAATAGCAATCACCCCTAAGTCTGCCCTTCACTTCAATACAAATGATCACGACTTGCCATCTAAAAAAGTGAAATACATGAAAAATTTCAAAATGGTTTCGCCTATACTGATAGTCATCATTTTTCTGATCACACACCTAAACTCTTGCAGCCGACTAACTAAGGACAACAAACCTTACAATGAAACAAACCAACCAAACTCGCCTACTCAACTTAACAACTTAAATGCGACAGTCCATGGTATTGACAAGAATATAAGAAGCATTTTCCAAGACAGAAATGGCAATTATTGGTTTGGGACAAATGGTGCAGGAGTATATCGCTACCATGCAAAAATGTTAACACATTATACTGTGCAGGACGGACTACCAGACAATCAAGTAATAAACATTCAAGAAGATGACTTTGGAAATATTTGGTTTGGAACTGGGCAATTCGGCATTGGCCGGTACGACGGCTCAAAATTCACAACTTATACCAATGAGGTCAAAATTACCGGAGGCACAATAACCGACTGGAATTCAAAAAACAACAGCCTGTGGTTTTATGGCGGTAATGGTGCATTCAGATATAACCATCCATCACTTGAATATTTACCACTTGACAAATCAAGTTCAAACACACCGAGCAAAACACCATTTCTTCTTAGTCGCTATGGAGTTTACTCAATCCTCAAAGACAAGAAAGGAAATGTTTGGTTTGGAACGCAAGCAGAAGGAGTATGTAAATACGATGGCAAAACGCTAACATGGTTTAAAGAAAAAGGACTGTCCGGTCCTGCCGTTCTTGGAATATTTGAAGACAGTAAAGGCAACCTTTGGTTTGGAAATAATGGTGAGGGATTATTCCGATATGACGGAAAGACTTTAACAAATTTCACAGAAGAAAAAGGACTAAGCAATACTGATTTTAGAGCCTCCGGAAAACCAGGCCCGGGAACTTTGGCTCGTGTATATTCAATTAACGAAGACAATGACGGAAACATCTGGATTGGCACTGTTGACGCAGGCGTTTGGAAGTTTGACGGAAGCAGTTTAACCAATTACACGGTCAAAGACGGACTTACCAGCAACGCGGTAAATACCATTTATAAAGACAATAACGGAGAACTTTGGTTTGGTACAGACGAAGAAGGAATATGTAAATTCAATGGAACCACTTTCACTGAGTTTATTCCGAAATAAATAAACAGTTCGTAGTAGAATAAAGATCCACCAACTGCATATTATCCAAAAGCGGAGTTGCATGTTCTTGACACCGTTTTATGCTAGACTAAAAATTTGCTATTTAAAATTAAGTCAGGCAGCAAAAGCCACGTTCTTCGTATTACTACATTACGTTTTCGAAAAATTGCAACACAGCACACATTGGAAGTATCGTGATCGGTTAACCCAAAAACCTCCTCTATTGAAAACAGCTTTCCTCACAAATCAATACATTCGAGGCGAAATGAAAGAAGCGGAAAACGAACACACCTGCTGGACGATTTGTGGTGAATGTCAGGGACGCGGCAAGAAAAGTCGCAGGCTCCGCAAGAAAGTGCGACTCGCTTTTAAATCGGCATTGGAAAAATTTGAAAAAACAGGCGAAGGAATTGAACCGGTGCGTCCCAAAGGTCACCTCTATTCATGCTTTGATTGTGGCGGTTGCGGATTGATTCGTTCTGACAGCAATCCTATTCCCGACACTGAAAATTTTCCGCATGTAGCCATTGTCGGTGGTGGAATTGGAGGTGTGGCGTTGGCTGTTGCTTGTCTACATCGCGGAATTCCATTTACACTTTATGAGCGCGACAGTGGCTTCGATATGCGCTCACAGGGCTATGGACTCACCTTGCAACAAGCGAGTAAAGCGATTGAAGGATTGGGTCTTTTCTCATTAACAGAAGGTGTGATTTCAACGCGACATGTGGTGCACACTACGGATGGGAAAATAGTTGGCGAATGGGGACGAAGAAAGTGGCTGGAGTCTGATGTAAAAACATCACCCAAGCGCACCAACGTGCACATTGCACGACAGTCATTGCGCTCTGCATTACTCGCACAACTTGGAGGACTTGACGCTGTGCAATGGGGACATCAGTTGGTCAATTTTAAAGTACGTGAAGAGGGTAGAGTTGATCTGAGCTTTCAAGTGAATGGAGAAATAAAAAGGTCAACTGCAGATCTTGTTGTTGGCGCTGATGGCATTTTTAGTGCCGTGCGAAATTTGCTAATGGGTGAAGACAAAACTCCATTGCGATACCTGGGTTGTATTGTGATATTGGGTATTTGTCCGTTGGCAGATATCAAAGGACTTGATCATTCATTGCTCGATTCAGCAACAGTTTTTCAAACAGCCAATGGCAACGAGCGGATCTATATGATGCCTTATGCATCAGACTCCATTATGTGGCAACTTAGTTTTCCAATGTCAGAAAAAGAAGCGAAGAAATTGAGCGAACGCGGAACACAAGCACTTAAGGAAGAAGCATGCCGCAGAACGCAATGGCACGATCCCATTCCGCAGATATTGGCGGCGACCAACTCAAATTTGGTTTCCGGTTATCCCGTGTATGATCGGGAATTGCTAACTTCGGAAATGTTGGAGCGTGGTGGTCCGATTACGCTTATTGGAGATGCGGCACATCCGATGAGTCCATTCAAAGGACAAGGAGCAAACCAGGCATTGTTAGATTCACTGTCGCTTGCGCGCGGCATCACCAAAGGTTGCAGACCATTATCAAACTGGAAAGAAGCCGGCGTGAGGAAAAGCGTATTGACGGAATTTGAAACAGAGATGTTGGAACGCAGTGCCATCAAAGTGATTGATTCAGCAGAAGCAGCGCAGTTCCTTCATACAGACATTGCGCTGCATGAAGGAGATGAGCCGAGAGGAAGGATATTGAAGAGGAAGGAGGAGTAGATAAAATATTTCCAATGCAATGAAGGAATAAAACAATGACTGCAATGAATAAAAATTTGATCATCGTACTATCTCTGTTGATATTTTCCATAGGCTGCAACGTCCAAAGCACTTCACAAAAAACAAGTCATGATCCCAAAGTTGAAATCGGAATTGTCGTTTCTGAATTGAGCAAAAGCATCTGGATTGTGTTTCAAGCAGCCAATGGAGATTATTGGTTTGGAAGTGATACCAATGGTGCTTACAAATACGACGGTAAGATCATCACGAATTATACGACAAGTGATGGGTTAAGCAGCAACCGCATCAGGGCGATTCAAGAAGACAAAAAGGGAAACATTTACATCTCAACACTTGAAGGCATCGACAAATTCGATGGACAAGATTTTACAAAGCTTGTTCCCATCGAAAGCAAATCTTCTAATGAAAATTGGGCGTTGAATCCCGATGATCTTTGGTTCAGCATCCTGGGGAAAAACGGAGACGCAGGTCCGTGCAGGTACGACGGTACTCATCTCTATCAATTGACATTTCCGAAGCATTATCTCGCTGATGCTTACTATAAACAGTTCCCCAATAAATCATGGAGTCCGTATGATGTCTATTACATCTACGAAGACAGAAAAGGCACCATGTGGTTTGGCACTTCCAACCTTGGAATCTGTCGCTACGACGGAAAGACTTTGAGTTGGTTGTATGAAGAAGAACTCACCTTGACGCCACAGGGCGGATCATTTGGCATTCGTTCTATCATAGAAGATTCAAAAGGCAAATTCTGGATTTGCAATTCGCATTATCGCTATACCATTTCACCTGAAGCACACATCGAGGATGACAAAACGCTCGTTGCATACCAAAGAGAAAAAGGTATTGCAGGATTAAAAACTGACGACGGCTCGGAATTTATTTACTTCATGTCGGTAGTTGAAGATCACCAGGGAGATCTCTGGATGGCCACATACAATCAAGGAGTGTATCGTTATGATGGAAAAAAATTCACAACCTATTCCGTGAAAGCCGGCGAGAACAATGTGACGCTTTTTTCTATTTACAAAGACAGAAAGGGTGAGCTTTGGTTGGGTACGCACGAAAACGGATTGTACAAATTCAATGGAACAAACTTTGAAAAATTCAACCCTTCATTTTGAAATTTCAAAAATCTCGATAAAAAAAAAGTTCAAAATGAGCGGCAAGTGATGCAAAATTTAAACTCTTTTTGTTCGATGAAGTGAAATATCCTTCGCTCCATTAGGGTTTAAATTAATCCTCTACAAATTCAAAGACTATACCCCGGAATTGAGAGCTTGTTCGCTGCAACTCGGTACAGGCACGAATACCAACAAAAGAATAGCTATGAAAAAAGGACTTTTGCTTCTGATAATATGCCTCCAATTTGCATTTACAAACGCACAGACTACCGCCGAATTGGAGGATGCAGCCAAGCAACAATCGATCTCGCAGCAATATGAAGATGCTATAACATTCTCATCCAACGCGACAATTCCAACGCTGAATATTTCTACTCATGAGGTGCTGCGCATATGTACGTTAGACATGACCTTCTTGCAATTGCAGATCTCAATCGCGCTCTGACCATTAATCCCGAGAGTACAAATACAATTTTAGTGAGAGCACAAGCACAAACATTGATGGGTAATTATTACGCAGCCATTGATGATTGTGCTCACTTAATTGAGCTGGACTCGAACGATGTAACAGCATACGCCAAGCGCGCCTTTTGCTTTTTATATACCAAACAGACAATGGCTGCACTTGTATTCTTTACCAAAGCAATCAATAAAAACCCCCAGCAAACGGCAGATGTCTACTTCGCGCGCGGATACTGTTATCATGTAACAAACGCATTTCAGCAAGCGCTGGATGATTATAATAAAGCAATCTCACTGGATCCAAATTATACAGATGCATACCTGAACATTGGTAATTGCAATTACGCACTTAGAAATTTTGAGAAGTCATTTGAAGCGTACGCCATAGCCGAGCGTTTGCAACCGGTCAATTCAACCATCTATTATGCGCGCGGTTTCAATTACATAGAAACCGGAGAACCCAATAAGGCTTATATCGAATGGCGTAAAGCATTGGCTCTCGACAACACATATGTTCAAGAGTATTTAGATCAGTATTGCGGAAAGAAATAATATATCGTAAACACATGCGGTCTATTTGGCAATGAAGACGCTATTCGTGTTTCACGCGATTCAATTCTGAGAACAACAAACAAAACATATCACAAGGAATAAACATTATACGTTTTACGTAATTCAAATTCGGAGAACAACAATCAAAAGCGCAACACTTTTAAAATTTCTAATAATGAGTTTCTCGAGACTATAAAATTATCTCCTCATCACCTTCTCCACACGTCTGCCACGAGATGTCGATACATCAAGTACATACGTTCCAATAGTTGCAGGCAGTTTCACAGGTGTGCGCGTATTGTTTGGTTTGATCATCTCAATGAGTTTACCGCTCATATCATAAATCGCAATTTGAGTGATGATGTCGTCGCCGGCATCCACAATTACCAGTCCAGTGGTTGTCGGGTTCGGACTTGTTCGGAAAAAGTTGGCGTACTCGCGCATGCCCACCAGTGTGCTAGCCAATTCATCGGAAGCCATCATCACCGGATCCGGACCTTCTTCCCAATACATTGTTTCAAAGGCATTGATAGTAGGATCATCCACAGCAAACAATTCTGCATTCCATTTCGGAGGTAAACTCTGATACATGAGACGTGCTGTTACAGTGACATTGCCATTGATGCCAGAGACAGGCACATGGTATTGCACTTCGTCCGTTCCAGAACCTTCCACTCCATTGATGTGATTAAAGTTCGGATCATCGAAAGCTGCGCCAACAATAGCGGTGGTGTCGTATGCCGGATGATTCACAGTGAAACCAAGCGGTACAAAACGATTGTCTTTCAACGTATGATCTGCACGCTCAAGAACAGTAGTCACATTTCCGAGCACATCCCCCATGACGAGTTCATAAATCTGCACTTGATTTTCGTCGTCATTGATCATCTCGTAGTGCGGTTCATAATCGGCATTCTGGCCTTGCACTTCATAACCGGGAACCAATTTTCCCGAGTGGAAAATTTCATTGCCATCCTCATCCGTCATGATAAATTCGATATACGCACGACGCGAAGGATATCCACTTGGAAGTTTGTGTCCTGTCTTGTTGGTGATTTTCACGGTATACCTGGCACTGTCACCGTCAATGCCGCCTGGAATAAGTTCCACAATGGCAGATTCGTTTTGCAGACTGTTGAGGGTACGATCGATTACCATATCGAAATTCTCTTGCGAAGCAGTAATACCCAATTCACTGATGCGATTTTTCATCAACTCAAGCATGAAAGAATTTCCACCAACGAGCCAATGCTGACCAAATGGTTGACGAGGATTGTCCTGAAGAAAAAGATAACCGGATGCGACAACAATCGGCTCATCAAGACGCGGCATGTGACAACCCTGACACTCTTTGCGAAGGTTTACATCATTACGATATGAACTGTTGAGCCACTCGTGATAAGTTGCTTGTTCGATGAATGTTCCACCTGTGAGATTACCTGTGAGGTCAGCGGTATGAGTAACAAGTGAGTGGCAACCGGCGCAGGTTTCAGAGCGCGAATATTTTTCATGAGGAACAGGTTCAACACCAACGAAACTTTGCATAGCCACGCCAAACAATGGAAAATCCTCAGGAGCAATATTGAATACCGGCCCCCAAATCGTATCGGCGTTGTAGTGCAATTCACCTGAAAAAAAATTCCCTGTAGTTTCAATTTGTTGCGAGTGACAAGCCATGCAACTCACGCCATCCAGTGCCAAAGAATCCTGTGTCATCATATCGATAGTATAATTTTCAATACCATCGTGAACAGCTTCAAATCTTCCCAAAGGCGCGTGACAAGAAGTGCACTTATTCATGAGTTCGGCAGCGTGTCCTGGATTGATAGCGATCTCATGCGCCACCTTTGCGCGCCACATAGGATCTTTCGCGCTGTTGGCCATCATAGTCGCGCGCCAGTTCTCTGCAGGGCTTACTTGAATTCCTTCAGAAGTAAGATTCGCAATTCCTTCAGGATCGATGCCATGGCAACCCGCACATTTTCCGGAACCGATAAACATGTCGCTGACCCCGTTGGGCAAATCACCCTCCAGCATTCTGCGATATTCAATCATCTCATGACCCGAGTGATAAGAGACCGGTTTTGTTTTGCGATATGCAGCAGAAAAAACGAAGAATACGAAAAGTCCGGCAATGCCGATGATCCATTTCGGATTCGCAAGAGATTGTACAGAACGCTTAAGCATGAAAATTGCAGATTGAATGAAGGCGACAAATGTATCGCACAGCCAAATTACAAGCAGAACAATAAAACACCTACAAACCTTGGGTGAGAAACATCATTACCAGATGTCAAGTTTTTCCAAAAATGGATTGCCAAGTTGCTCGTTAATGAGTCCAATGATGCGCGTTTTCTGCATTGAAAGTTCCTCTTTCAGCACGCCGCTGTCCATTTTGAGCACGAGTGTTTTGTCGCGGAGATAGATTTCGCGTGTCTTTTTAGAAACAACTTCGCCCACTACATCGCGGTAACATTTGAAGACTTCCATCTCGTTGAATTTCTTATCAAGCCCATTGGATTTGAATAATTCAGCGATGACAGTTTTGAGAGTTTGATCGGTGTATTTTCTTGAAGACATAAGAACTGATTCGAACTGCAAAGGTCAGTCTTTTTTCCGCACGATACCTTGATTTACTTCCCACACCTCATAACTTAAATTTCTTGAACCGAGTATTTCCGGGATACGCGTAGCGTGTGTGTCCGTGATAAAAATCTGGCCAACATCATTCTTAGAGAGCCAATCGAGGATGTGATTCATTCTTAGTTCATCGATTTTATCGAATAGATCATCGAGCATGATGATGGGATTCATGATTTGATGATGACGAAGAAATTGGTATTGCGCAAGTTTCAATGCAAACAAAAAAGATTTTTGTTGACCCTGCGAGCCATACTTTTTGAGAGGATGCTTGAGTATAGTAAATTCCAGATCGTCGCGATGAATTCCACTTGAAGTACGTTCGAGAATTCTATCTCGATCGGCATTTTTAGCGAGAAGGGTTTCATAATCCGTTTCGTTCAAATCGCTCACATAATTGATACCAGTCACTTCTGCGGCGCCACTGATCATTGTGTAGACTTCAGTGAATTCGTCAATGAACTCTGAGATAAATTTTTTCCTTTCATTATAAATAAAAGTCCCTTTGTCAATCAGTTGATAGTTCCAAGGTTCCAAATCCTCCGAACTGAACTTTCCGTTTTTACCAAATGACTTGAGCAAATTATTTCTTTGAAGCAAAGCGTGGTTGTATGCAACTAGATGATCGAGGTAAGGTCTTGAAAGAGATGAAATAGTGGCATCGAGAAATTTGCGTCGCACTTCACTTCCTTCCCAAATAAGTTCAATGTCGTAGGGCGTGACAATGACAGCCGGAAGCAAACCAATGTGCTCGGCAAGTCTTTCATATTCTTTGAAATTGCGCTTCATCACTTTGCGCTGATTTTTTCTGAGGGTACAGATGATTTGTTCAGGGTGTCCTTCTCTTCTGAATTCTCCCGTGATACTGCACTGATCAGATTCCAGCCGGATGTTTTGAGAGTCGATTGGATTGAAAAAACTCTTGCAGGTACTGAGATAGTGAATAGCGTCGAGAAGATTCGTTTTACCGGAACCATTGTCACCAACGAAGCAGACAACCTGCTTCGAAAAATCAAGCACGGCCTCATCATAATTCTTGAAATTATACAATGAGAGATGTTGCAGATAAAGCTCCTTCATAACTTGGATGATCGGCGCAAGATTACTTCCTAAGTTTGTTCGAGAGGTGATTCCCGTTGTAATTTCTTCTTCGGCGATTCAATTCCACAAGTATTTTGTACTCGTTGTTCATCTCCACAAGATGGTCTTCCTTATCGCTTAGGACAACCGTTTTACTCCTTTCGAGATATCGCGGCCATAGATTCAATTGATCGCTTTCATCAAAAGCGATGATCATTCCAATCCACTGCTTTGATTTAGCCTTTCTGTACTTGCAGAAATACACATCGAGCATTTCACCGCGGACCACATCCTTTTTGTTGTGAAACACGAGTATAGAATCTATCAAAACTTCCTTTCCGCTCTTGTCATCAAACTTGCCTTTGATATAAGATCGGATCAAAGCCTCTCTGTTGCTGTATTGCAAAGGAAATCGCTTGTCCATTTGATGCGCATGCAATGAATTGTACAATGGCACTAAGAGGTCGTCCTTCGAAGTAATTCTGTTGATGACCGAATCGGAAACACTCACATTGTTTTTCAAGTCGAAGTCCATCAAATCGAGAAGCAATTCATTTTTCTTCGTTCGGTATGCCTTCTCAAAAAACGCGGTTACCTCCGGCTGCGAACGATATGGTTGCAACAAGGTGCAATAAATCAAAAGCGGAGCAGTATCAAACTTGTATGCAGATTCCGACGTAGCATTCAATCTTTTCAATTCATTTTTCGCTTCCATCACGATCTGATTGACTTGACCTTTGTAAACGGCAGACTTAATAAAGTTGCTATCGATTGCCGTTGCGAGCAAAGTATAAACAGCTTCCTCGTATTCGTTCAATGCAAGCAGTTGCATCAATTCCGGAATCATCAGTGCGGCCATTTTCAGTGAATCCGAAAGCAA
Organism: Flavobacteriales bacterium; assembly: GCA_043748015.1. Taxonomy (GTDB): domain Bacteria; phylum Bacteroidota; class Bacteroidia; order Flavobacteriales_D; family Sanyastnellaceae; genus JAIBBG01. The sequence continues at coordinate 44,927 of JAYTOA010000035.1, read as the reverse complement.
GCCAAATCCTGCTGTATTGTTTCGATTGCTGAGGATCGGCGGTTCGTCGAGGATTAGTCGCTTGTATGCATTGAATGAGTTCTGCGTTTTCATTCTTGCCAACACACGGAGCAATTCAATCTGATAAATGGTACTGTCGGAATTGGCGTAAAACGACTGCGTGATAAAATCAATACATGCTGCACTTGTATCACTCGTTAAACCTGTAGTAAGTTTTTCTACGACAAGATCCCTGTCTTTTTGTTTTGGAAAATGAGGCACATTCTGCAGTACTTTCCTTATGCTTGAACTTGCTTCGGCGGAAAAATCCATTTCACTAATGATACCGACCGCATGCGCTCGCTCCGTGCTGTCGCCATTCATCAGAACATCAATAAAAGCTTCATCGCGATTCGAAAAATGGAAGTACTGAAAAATGGTATCCGTTGGTTGGAATGATTCGAAGAAAGTAGTAATGAAGTCGCCAGGGCCCAGCACTGAATCATAAGAGGCTTTCAAAGTGTACATTGTTTTATTGTGTAGCACCATCTTATACATCATGCGACGGGCGCATCCTGTATCTGAAAGCAGAAAATTCATTTCGCAACCGAATGTATTCCATGAAATGCTTTTGCGATCAACTTTCATATCATTTCCTTTCACTTGCTTTTCTTTGTCAAGAAAAAATTTCACACTGTCTTCTCCGTCAGAAAACTTGTGATAGCGTTGATAGCTCACATCCACTAAATCTGTTTCGCCGGGAGGCGAATAAATTCTATTTTCTCTGGCTCCTACAAAGGCATTTTGCACACTGTTCTCTTCATCCGCATAATAATCTTCATCATCATCACCAGTTTGAAATTCGACAGGCTTGTATGGTAATTTTACGCGCAGATGCATCAAAGTATCTTCGTAATCATAGAATTGTTCATGCTTTACACGTTGAAATTTCGCTGAATCAAAGAATTTTTTCGCACGCAAAGAATCGCCGTTGAAAACTGAAAGAGCGTAATAATTGAGATTTTGAATGACGAATTTCGCGTACACCCCTTCGCCGCTTTTCTTTGTAAATGACGCTTCCAAAGAAGGAAGGCCAATCAACGAATTCACTGTTCGCGTTCCCTCAATGAGTTGATTGTCTTCTCGAAACGCATCCGTGAGTCTGTTCAATTCGTACTCGTCTTCATCAAGAAAATTCGGATTCTCTATTTGGTGACGTTGTACAACAAAAAAACCACCAGCGTTTTGATCAGAAGAGCTCACTTCAAAATCGTTGTTGGCATTTTCCCTCAACAACTGTTCATAGTAAGTAAGATTGCCGGTCATGTTGCACGAAAGCAGTTTGTCAGGAGTTGTCCAATTCACAATACCGGTGTTGTTTGAAGCAATGTATTTCAGCGAGGAAAAAAACTCGTTACCATAACCAAGTTTGACTTTTTCGCCTGTTGATGTCAGTTTTAGAATAAGAATTTCATCAGGTAAGATGATGATCATTCTGCGGTGATAATCGCCACGTCGATTGCGGTTAATTACGTCAACGCCGGGATTGCCCGCTACGGTAATTTTCTTTTGGGTAACAATCGTTCCCGCGACTGCCTCGTATAGAATACTGTCGACAGATTGCATCAAACTTTCCTGTGAACGCTTGGTAAGACCTGAGTAGCTCTTGATTCTTTCCACAAGAAAACTGGATCCGTTGGCGATGTCCAGACTGATCCATGCAGCAACATTCATTTCTGTTCCCAGATAATAAACGGGAGCAGGGGTATCAAATCTCACAGCCTGATCAGAAGACGTGTAGGACTTATAGTCGCGTTTGAAAATAACTCTATCCAGTTTTTCGCGCTGCTTTGCATTTCGCTCACCTTTATTATAAGGGTCAACAGTATAACCGAGTGAACGGAGCATTTCTATCACGCCTTCATTGCCGGGTAAATGAGCGCAGCCCATTCCGGACAGCATGGATCTACCCGATTTCAAAACACTATCTATGTTATGAACGAAAACTTTGTTGCGTTCAATCAATATATATTTATCGAACGAAGGAGAGGAAGTTCTCTTGTTGAGAGAGTCAATGAGATCAAGATCCTGTCTGCGATAAGCCGGCTCGAACTGAGCATGTAGTTCCATCATCTCCTGTCGATCCTTTTCGTCGTACTCTTCGTAGTTTCTTTCCTTTCTTTCCGCCTGAGAAGCGAGCTTAATAAAATGGCCTGACTCGGTATAAGTTTCAAGTCCCATAGATTCCTTCCCCAACTTTTTCCCGATTTGATAGATATACATATCAAGCCAAGTGTCCTCTTCGAAATCTGCTTCAAAGCCATAATCGCCATATCTGAATAGCAGGTAATTGAGTAAAGCCGGATCATAGATCATGGCGTTCTTCACTTTTTCCTGAATGTCAGCTTGTATTTTAAATTCATTTTTCAGAATAGGAAGAGCGGCTTCGTATTCATAACCGAAGCCGAATTCCGTCCTCCAGGAATTATCAGCCCGGGCATACCATGAAGAACTCTGGTCGTCGAAGATTGCTTTGAGCCAAGCTTCCGGTTCCAGTTCGAGCGCTACAACATCTACTTGTCCAATGGCTTGATAGAATTGTTCGCCAAGGTGAAAAGCCATTTTACCACTGATATGCATGGTACCATATAGATAAGAGGGCTTCTTCAATCCGTTGCCGGAAACCTTCCACATGAGGCTTTGGTACTTATCCTGAGAAAATGACGAGAAGGCAGAAGTGCCACAGCAGAGAAGCAATAAAAGGAATTTCGGTATAGACATCTATCAGCTTTTCACTTGTAAACGTGACACAAAAGAAAATGTGCGGTCAAGGGCAAAAATAACCTCAAGGGAGTCGCGGAGGCAGCGGGCTGAAAACAAAACTTTTCTTTTTGAGTAATTCTTGTATTTTTGCGCCCGCGAAAATCTAAGATTTCATGTCAAAACAAACTACCAAAAAGGCCGAGACCATTGTTGATGTTCAACAGGTGTATACGCGCACAGAAATGTTTTTTGAAAACAACCGCAAAGCGTTGAGTGTGGGCCTTGTTGCCTTCATTGTACTCTTCGGGGGATTCATGGCTTATCAATATCTCTACAAGAAGCCGAGAGAAGTGGAAGCGAACAATGCCGCTATCAGAGCGGATCTCTGGGCCGAGCAGGATTCTTTGGAGTGGGCTGTCATGGGACAGGGTGAGTTCGAAGGCTACGAGTCAATCGCGTCAAAGTTCAGCGGAACCAAAGTGGCTATGCGTGCTCATTTCTGGTGTGGTGTTTATTACCGCGACAATAAAGCAGATTACGCTACAGCACTTGAGCATTTCAAAAAAGCAGATTTCGATGATGAAGCTGTTGGAGTTGAAGTGACAGGATGCGTTGGAGATATGTACGTGATGACGGGCGATATCGAGAAAGGAGCTTCATGGTTGGAGAAAGCTGCAAAGCAAGCCAATCGCAGTGAAAGTCGTGATTTCACTGGACCTATATTCGGATTGAAGGCAGCGAAGGCATACATAGAGTTGGGGAAAAATGACAAGGCTGTTTCATTGTTGCAATACATCATTGATAATTACGACAAGAAAGGACAAGAATATAGTGAGTCAGAAAAACTATTGGCTTACCTGAATGCGATGGGTTAATCATCCATGTCTACAAAAAATTTATCAGCATACGATTCTACAAACCTTCCCGATGCCGGCAGTATGCGCATCGGGATTGTTGTTTCTGAGTGGAACAGTGAGATCACGAACAACTTGCTACAAGGCTGTTTGGACACTTTAAAATCCTGCGGAGTAAAGGATGACTTTCTACACGTTGTAAAAGTTCCGGGCAGTTTTGAGCTTGCCATTGGCGCACAGATGCTCCTTGAAAACCGTCGTTGTGAAAGCGTCATATGTCTTGGATGTGTTATCAAAGGAGAAACGCCACACTTCGATATTGTTTGTCAGTCCACAGCGCGAGCGGTGCATGACGTCTCACTGAAATTCAGCAAACCAGTCATCTTCGGTTTGCTTACCGACAACAATATTGAACAATCGCGCGCACGCAGCGGTGGGGCGTTGGGCAACAAAGGAGTTGAGGCGGCCATCACTGCGATAAAAATGGTCGACGTTAAGCGACGGTTGGAAAAGCAGTAGACATCGCTAGTTCAGCGTTCTTTGTTCAGAGTTCCGCGAAGTGATTTCTGTATTTCAATGGAAGAGTTTACAACGTACATGTGATTGATGAATAGAGAGGAAATAGTTCCAAGTTCCTGGTTCCTAGTTTGGCGAAACGTCCTTTTGGTATCAAACAAAGAGTTCGCATTTGATTCATGACTGAATGCGTTCCGCTCAAGAACAAACAAAAAACAACGATTCAAGTTCTTCCAGCATTGCGCAGAACCTAACTACACTTTATCATGGGAATGACACACTATCAACAAACAATCCCCGACAAGCCTCGAGATTTTTACGGCGCAACCAACCAATAACCGGGAATAACAAATAGCCCAATAACTATTTACTGAGCATCTCTTCGATTTCCTCCATCTTCTTCTCCGAATACGCGCCATTGGTGGAATGAATGACATCCCCTTTTTCATTGAGAACAAAAATGTATGCAGAAGATTTGTCTTGCATGTTTAATGAAGATTCGTAAGGCGTGAGTTCACCTTTATAGAAAAGAACATAGGGAAACAAATCCCTTCTGTTTTGTTTGCGCAGATCTTTCAAAGTTGATTCATATGCCGCCTGATTGAGACGGATGAACATTGGAACGAAAAATAATTTCACGTCATATTGATAATCGAACATACCCACTTTCAACACAAATTTTTCGAAGGCAGGTTCGTACCAGGTCATCATGTCCTCTTGCGCTTTCTGGGAATAGGCCATACCGATGATAGTCTTTTTTCCTGCACAATCTATTGGGATTGTCAATGATTTACCATCGAGGGTTTCGCCAGTTAGGTTTGGAAAATGCGCAGCAACATCAATATTTGTTGTAGAGAGGACGCAAAAAAAAATGAGAAGTGATTTTAGCAACATGAGTGAATGTGTTTGTTATGACAACCACACCAAAGCAATATTATTTCACCACACGAAAACGCGTATGTCCAATGACTTTTAAAAAAAACGATGATGATAAGAGAAAAAGCGAAGGCAGGGTGCTACACTTCAAGCTCTTGAAAAGACAATTCTTCCTTTCCCTTTTTTGTAAGACGATAACCAGAATTGTTTTTGTTCATGATATAACCTTCGAGATATAGGTTTGCGATTCTTTCACCCAATTGCGCGCTGCGAGTTGCCTGTGCATCGTCGTGTTCTATTCTACTCCAGAAACCTGTTTCAAGCTGACTCAGTTTGATGAGTTCATTCTTATTGTTTCTTTTGTAGGCTTGAATAATATCAAGAATCACATAATCGTATTTGTCGAGGAGCATAGGGAAGATAATTAGCAGGTTTTATTAAGGTTTACAACATATTCCTGCAACGCTAGTCAGTACTTCACATCATGTTGGCGGCCGCTAATGTAAAAGAATTGTGTACATAAGGTTAAAATATTTTAATTTTCTTTTGCTGACATTTTATCAACGACATCTTTCACTTGAAGTATACTTGCAAGCCCTAACACAAAAGGAGCAATTACACAACATTTTTGAGAATAATATGAAGACCATTTTTACACTCAGCATTTTACTCATTGCTCTTTTGACATCTGCTCAAATCAGTATTGTCAGTGCAAATCTTCCGCACGCGAATGATGTACTTATCACGCGTAACGCGCAATTTATAGGCACCGTAGATCCCGAACCAACAGGAGCAAATCACACATGGACATTCACAGAAGCAACATTGCAACCACTTGCACTGAATGCAGGTGTCACATGTTATGACGTTGCCGACACGCCCCTTGCCTATCAATTTTTGTTTAACAATCCATTTGATCCTGAACACAACTCTGAATATGCCAACGGTGTGCAGCAAGCCAGCATTGGAACAATAAGCTTTGAAAATGCATTTCAATATCACAAAAACAGTGGCAATGTTTTTTCTGTCACAGGTATGGGAGCATCGATCAATGGAATTCCATTGGCAGCGCATATGAATGCACCGGATGTGCTTTACAATCTTCCCTTGACGTATGAGACAGCGGGAAATTCAGCCTCGATTATGTCGTTTGATATTCCCACTGTTGGATATTATGGCACGGATCAGACACGTAGTTATGTGTGCGATGGCTGGGGAACTTTGAATATCTGGGGACAAAATTTCGACGTATTACGTGTTCGTTCAGTAGTAAATGCTACAGATTCCGTTTACACATCATTGTTCGGAACCGGATTTGGTTTTGCACTACCACGACCAGAATCTATCACTTACGAATGGATAAGCACTACGCACAATGTTCCAATTTTGAAGGTAACCAAAACAGGTGGAGTTGTTAGTCAAGTGCAAACTGCAGATATCAATTCACCCAGCGCTGTTTCGGAAAACTTGAATGTGAAACTTCAGATCTATCCCAATCCATGTAATGATCGATTGACTATTCAAGGCGTAAAAGAAAACACTACAGTGACCATTTTTTCTTATGATGGAAAGCTGATAAGCACTTCAATGTTGCAGCTCAATGAAACAATTGACATCACTTCTTTATCTGCAGGAATTTACTTTGTAACGATCATGGAAGGCAAGCAATTCAACACGGTTCAATTGGTGAAAGAATAAGAATTTAGGAATATAGGTATGTAGGATTGTGGGATTATAGAGGCGAAACGCAGATTGAAAGTTGCAAATTGAAAATTGCTTCATTTCAAATAGAGGCAACAGGTGACGGATTTCCTTTCGCGCTTACATCATCAAATATCAAATTCTCTAAGTCGAGAGATGCCTGCGCGCTCCAATCTCAAATTGCAATTCACAAATTCCCTGTATCTTTTATTGACGCCGAATATCAAAAGACACACTGCACTTCAACAACAAATCGCTCTAGTGGCAGTAATAATCCGATGTCGGATTAGGATCGCAGAAATTCAATTCTGAAGTGAGATTGGGGATGAAGAATGCGAATAAATTTCCGGGATTCGGAGTGTTATTGTTATCGGTTCCCACTAGTTTTATATCCGTCACTTTTCTTGATCCCCTGGAGGCAAAAAGTCCAAGTCCGCCATTCACATTTGTATATACCGGACGTTCCTGAATAATACTTCCGGAAACAGTATTCACTTCAATGTAAGATGCGAGTTCATCATTACCCATGGTAAGAATAACTTCGAAGCAACGCGTCTTTTGATCAGCACCGAGATACCCGATAATGCGTCGAGCATTGGGATTCAAAGCAATATTATTTTTCAAAAAAGTAAAGAATCCCAAACCTCCAAATTCCACTTTCATCGGATTACCTGCAGTAAGATCCGCTGTGGTTTGATTGCCCAATCGATAATCGATATACTTCACAGTAGAACTCAATGGAGTGCCTGTCCAGGTTGGATTTGAATAAATTTCCTCTGTGTAATGAAATCTCAAAATCGCATCATAAATTTTCGCATTGCTCGCGGAATGCCAACGAATAGAAACCGGATCGACAAAGTTTACACCACCTAATGATGAAGGTTGAGCAAGAATCAATGACGCATTCACTTGAGGAGTGATAAAACTAAAACCGGCGTAATTCACAACATCAGTCGTTGCATCAATTTCACGGCCATCGGTAAATTTCAATTTGATGTGATAGTCGGCATTTTGCGGCAAACCAGATGCTTCAGGAACGAAATAATAAAGTGTTTGCTCCGGTCCGTAAAAAATGCCGTCGATGCTTTTGTTGCTAACCGTTACTGACTCCAATGGATAAGTGAAAACCACATTTCCATTCACCATTCGCTCCACCACTTTCGATTCGAAGTCTTCGTCTTTGTATTCAGAGCTGTCTCGGATACCGGCGTAAACATTATTGTCGCCCGTTCCAAGAAATGTTCTGTTGATCTTGATCCATTGCGTATCCAGGTTATTGATGAGATTATCACCATTGAAATCAGGATTGATCAAACCAAAAACAACTGTAGTGCTTTTGTAAGGAGCATTCAATTCCACCTCTGTTGTGCAGGAAGCGAAAGAGATAACAAATAAGACGAAAACTATTGGAAGAAATTTCATTGCGTTCTTTAGAAGGATTGCAAATGTATTCTTCGAGCGTCTAAAATGTGCGTCAGAATTCAAAAACCACTTTAAAACCACCATAATAATTTCATCTCAGAGGAAGGCTGATGGAAGTATTCGAGCTTTCACTGCGCGTTTCAACTCAATTCCAGCAAAAACTTCATGGTGTCAACTCCATCCGCATAATCCCACAGCATGGGGCATTGTGCGCTGCCAAAGGCAACATTCTCATGACCAACGATACATTGTAATTCCTCAGCTACATCATGCAATTCACTGTGCAGTGTTTTTGCGTCAGTGTAATATTCGTAATACAAACTGGCTGTAGGTGATGCAATCGCTTTCTCTTCTTTCAGTAAAATGAATCCGTTATCGAGGAGATTATCCTGATTGAGCAGCCACACGGCCTTGTTGTAATCGTAATTGTTAGCGTATTTGTTGTGATTCACAATTGGATTGAATGGGTAAATCGCCTTGAAAAATCTATCGATGTCAAAACCTTGAGGCAGATACATTTTTGAAACATTGCGACATCCCAAACCAAAAAAATCAAAGATGTCGTTGCCAAGAGCGCCAATTTCTTCAGCAGTTTCAGTTCCGTCGAGAATGGCAATGCTCGTTCTGCTCTTTCTGATGATGTGAGGAATATCTTTGAAATAGTATCGGAAATACCTTGAGGTATTATTGCTTCCGGTAGCGATCACGGCTTGTTGTCCCGATAATTTTTCCTTTACCAAAGAGAATGAAGAAGCGAAAGCAGTTTCGAAATTAACAAGTACTTGAAGCAAAGCCGGCAATAGTTTATCATCCGAAGTTGAAAGCTTGATCATGGCGTGATGTCCGCTCAACAACACACAAATCACGTCATGCAATCCTACAAGCGGAATATTTCCCGCGCAGATCACACCCACTTTTTTTGAAACCGCTTCATTGTCCTTCAGTGGATAAGCAGCCAACCATTTACCAAGGTTTTCATTGGTCAATGCGACGTTCCACGACTCCAGCGCTTTGCGGATATTGGCTTCGGTAAACCAGCCATTGGAGTAATGGTGAGTGGCAATTACGTCATTGATTCCGGCGTATTCGCCTTTAGACAGGCCACAATTGAAACCCGGCCAGGCTTCATTTCGGGCTAAAAGTCCCATTACATGGCCCAATTGGGAGATAGCCTTTATTCGTTGATCTAAATAAACCAGCATTGCACGAGTAGTGAATTATTTTTGCGCTGCAAAATTAGAGAGGAGTTAACAATGGCGATTATTATTACGGACGAATGCATCAACTGCGGAGCTTGCGAGCCTGAATGTCCGAACAATGCGATATATGAAGGTGGCGCGGAGTGGAAATATTCCCAAGGCACAGGCCTTAGAGGAATTTTTACACCTTTGGGTAAATCCGGTGAAATTGACTCCGACGCTAATCAAGAGCCGGTGAGCATGGACGTTTACTACATCGTTTCTGATAAGTGCACCGAATGTGTCGGCTTCCACGACGAGCCGCAATGTGCTGCTGTTTGTCCGGTTGATTGTTGCGTTGACGATCCCGATCACCGCGAGACGGAAGAACAATTGAGAGCGAAGAAAGAGTTTATGCATTTGTGATTTTTGATTTGTAATCTGTGATTTACGCGTGGTGCTCTTCTTTGGTTAATTGCGCTCTAAGGCAATAGAGATTTTTCCGAAGGTGATGACTCAAAATCACCCTGCGACTCACTTCTCAAATCGAAAATCACAATTCGCAAATTCGCAAACAACGAGCTAGACGGATTACTCAAAAGAAAAAATCATCCCTGATCTATTACAGGGCTTTCACGGTTCAGCTCAAATCTCAAATTACAAATCACAAATATTATAGAGACCACGTTGAGAAGCGTAAGACACTTACTTCACAACAATCTCATCACAAAACAACCAACTCGGCTCACCGGGTGCGTCGTGCCATGCGGGACAAGGACCGTTGTTGTGAGCGATCATTCTGATGAACTGAGCGGATTGCTTCGGAAAAGTTGATCGCATGGGCACAATGATTTCTCCTTTTTCAGTTTCTGCGATTCCTGGCAGAACATCAGCCAATTTTTTCCATTCTATGCCATCATTACTCCATTGGTATTCTAGATGAGAAGGGCGAAAAACCCATGCATTTCCATAATGAAACCAGTTGGTTGAAATAGAAGTAATTTCCTGTGTAGTACCAAGATCAATAACCGCAATCATATCGGCACCTTGCACGGCTTGCCAGATTCCATCGCGAAAATTCTCAGAGCCGATACAACCATCAATCAGCGCGTTCATTCCACTTGCCATGTAAAAATCCGATGGCTTGTTGGCGAGCTTGATCTCCTTCCCTGCTGCTTTGTGAGGATCAAAAGATCGAATTAAATTCTTAGAATAAATTTTATCCTTGTAATACACCCGCGCCTCGATGGTCGTTGGTCCGGTTATCTCAATCGGTTTCTCGTAATTGACATAAACATCGCTCGCTTCGGCAACACTTTTACCGTTGCGCAGAATGAAATGATAAAGAATTTTAGTATCGGATAAATTGCGTTCAATATCGACTTGCATTTTGCCGTCAGCATTCAAACTTGCTTTTAAAATAGCCGGTACGGCAGGGAATCCATAGTCCACTTTCATGGCTTTCAATCTGTCGTAATGAGTGGTAAGACGCAAATTGAATTCATCAAAATTTCGATTTTCGGAGAATGTCCACATCATTTCAGAAAAAGCGAGTAAGCGCGGAAAAACTTTGCTATCGACCAATTCCTGAGGCGCATGTTCAGTCCACATATTGCATTCCCCCCCTATGACATGTGTTGATTCCAGAGGTGTAAGTCCAATTGGAACTACTTCAAAACCAAAAACTTTTTTCACATCAATCGCATCGAGATCGTAATCAAAATAGCAATGACTCGTGGGCGACATGACAACATCGTGCCCCATCTTCGCAGCAGTGAGACCGCCAGCCATTCCGCGCCAACTCTGCACTACAGCATCAGATGGAATTTCTCCATCCAGTATTTCATCCCAACCAATGATTGTTTTTCCTTTTCCTTCCAAAAATTTTGCAATGCGTTTAATAAAATAAGATTGCAACTCGTTTTCATTTTTGAGTTTGTTATCCTTCATTCGCTTTTGACACTTCTCACAATGTTCCCAACGAAATTTTGGCGCTTCATCACCGCCTATGTGAATATACTTTCCCGGAAAAAGCTCGCACACTTCAGTCAATACATTTTCCAGAAATGTAAAAGTGCTATCGTTACCGGCGCAATAGATGTCTTTGAACACGCCCCATTCCGTTTGCACGTTGATTTTTTCGCCCGTGCAACTCAACTCAGGATAAGCAGCAATAGCGGCAGATGAATGTCCCGGTAATTCAATCTCAGGAATGATGGTGACATGTCTTGAATTTGCATAAGCAACAATTTCACGGATATCTTTCTTCGTATAAAATCCGCCATATCGACTGCCATCGGCCTCCGTTCTCCATGCGCCAACTTCCGTGAGCAGTGGATACTTTTCAATCTCAATTCGCCAGCCTTGATCTTCTGTGAGATGCCAATGCAGCACATTCATTTTGTAGTAAGCGAGTAAATCGATGTACTTTTTTACAAAATCCTTCGTCATAAAATGTCGACTACAATCGAGCAACATTCCGCGATGAATAAATGCCGGTTTATCTGTAATTCGTGCCGCCGTTAATTGATATGGCAATTTCAATAAACCTGATTCTGCGCTTACAGGAAGCATTTGTCGCAATGTTTGTACGCCATAAAACATACCGGCGTTGAAATTTGCAGAAACCATAATTCCGCGTGGATCAACAGCGATTTTGTACTCACCAAACCCTTGATCGAATTTGATCAAACTAAGATCACCAGGAAGTTTGGGCATCTTGACATCATGAGCTTTTGATACATCACTGTTTGTCGAGAAGTAAATAAAATTAGTATTGAGATGTCCATCGGCATCTTGGAGAACGAACTTTTTTCCTGTTGCTGCATTCAACCAGTCCACAAAAAATTGCGCTTCGGGTCGACATGGACCATTGACATAAATTTTCGTTTCATTATTGATTTCAAAAATGCCTTTTGCTATAAAAAGTTCTGCAGGTTGGGGAATGATTTGATAAATCCCACCTTGACCGAATGCACTACAGGAAGCGGCAATCAAAAAAAGTAAAAAAACAATCTTTTTCATCAATGAATATTGAAACGGTTGATATTCTCAAGTGGATCTTTATCCTGCAAAGGATAAAACATGCGGAAAGCGCCGAGGTAACGATATTGACCATCAGGTAGAGAAACCGTGTAAACCGAACACAAATAAAACTCTTTCCGATCCACAAGATTTTCAATGATTTGATCGGTGAATTCCATCCCCAGCTCTGCGATAAAACCCAGTGAAGGATCACCTGTTTCATCACTCACTTTGCTGTTGAGTTGCGTTTTTACTTCCTTCTTGAATTCTTCCAAAGATGGATTAGTAAAGTATGCAAGGACAAGCATGAGAATCAGCATCAGCATTGCGATGCGGATTATGAGGCGAATGATCGAGAACATGGAGGTAAAAATAAACCCGAATCAAGCAATAGAAAATTTGAGCGAGACACATTTTCTACGAAACGATGCGAACGATGTCATAGAAAACTACTTTTGATTTACCAGTTCGAAAGTATGCACAGCAGCAAGTGCAGCAGTTTCCGTTCGCAAACGTGCATCACCCAAACTCACAGGATGAAATCCTTTACTCAATGCGAAAGCAATTTCTGCAGAAGAAAAATCACCTTCAGGACCAATTGCTACGGCAGCTCCTGTGTTAACCAACAAAGTGTGCTGCAACAATCTTCTAGGTGAATTCTCGTCGCAATACGCAATGCATTTCACAGATTGATTACAAGCCTCAGCCCAATCGCTGAATTTGATAAGAGGCGATATTTCGGGAAGATAAAATCGCAGACTTTGTTTCATAGCAGAGATTGCAATTTTCAATAGTCGATCCGTCTTAAGATGAGGTCGTTCTGAATGATCACAAAGTATCAATGAGATTTTATCTATTCCGATTTCTACAGCTTTTTCCACAAGCCATTCAAGTCGCTCATTGTTTTTAGTAGGAGCCATTGCCACCTCAAGAAAATTTTTTCTTGGCTCAAAAAATTCACTTGAGATAATTGTCGCCGTTGTTTCTCTTTTTCCCACATCCAATGAAGCGGTGAAATGATGCCCGCAGCCATCGGTGAGATCAATCACATCACCCGACTTCTTGCGAAGCGCACGCGTCATGTGCAGACTTTCAGCAGCATCAAACAAAACGGTGTTTCCGTTGCGTGCATCAGGATGATAAAACAAATTCATTGGCGCGAAGGTGAAAAGAAAATCTTTGCATAGTATAAATCGTGAAGTCAGGAATCTCAATCATTCACGCTTGAAATTCTACTCTTTTGTTCATTAACAAGGTATTGCGATGGATCACTAAAAAATTCAACAAGAAAAAATTATTTCAGTCGATAGAACACACCAACATGTCCACCCGCATATGGCGCTCTGAAATTCCAGTTACCCACACCCACCAGATTGATACCGATACTATTGTTGATGTAAACACCAAATTCGATCTGTGCCGGCACTCCGATGGTCATGGCGGTGATATATCTGTCCTCGTACAATTTATGACTGCAAAACATGCGCATGTTCAATCCGAAACCGATTGAAGCAGTGGCATACCACCTCTTTGTTGCCCAACCGTCGCCCCACAACAAACCAATCTCAGTAAGACGATTGATTCTACCAACACATGAATCCACTTTGGGTTGAATCAACTCTTGCGAATATCCAAGTCTTATCTGTGTGAGCACGCTTTCACCACGAATAGATATCGAGCCCATACCCTGCCAAGACAAATAATCCATGGAAGTTATACCCCCGGAAATTGTTGCCCAGCGCTCTCCTTTCAGTGGACTATCTTCATACTGAGCCATGGCATTTTTAAATGTAAGGCAGAGCATTAAGGCCACAGCGCAAAATCTGAAGCGAAGTAAAAACCCATTCAATCTATCTACCTTGTTCTTGTTCATAAGCATCGAGAACTGCATCAACCGGTTCCCACAGTTCAATTTTGTTTCCTTCCGGATCTACAATCCAGCCGAAATTACCGTAATCATATTTCTCGACTTCGCCAATCACTTGCACACTTTCTTTCTTCAATTTAGCCATCAATCCGTCCAGATTATTCACTCTGAAATTGAACATGAACTGCGACTCAGAAGGATCGAAATAGCTCGACTTCTCGCCAAATACTCCGAAAGAAGTAGACCCGATGGTTTCCGGATGAACACGTTCACTCCATTGATAATAGCATGATTGCGTGCCTTTAAAAGTTGTTCCCAGATGTTGATCATACCAGGCACACAATGATTTAGGATCCTTGGCCTTAAAAAACGCGCCACCCAATCCTGTGACACCGAGATTGGACATGTCCCTCGCGGGCGCATAATTCATGATTTCAGCAATTTTTCTCGGATTGGCGAAAACTTGCCATTCACTGATTTGATTTGCGTCGATGCCTACTTTCACGGACATGGGAATCAAAAAACTTTTTGCCACCTCCTTTTTACCTCTGAAACTACCTGATGCATTAGCGATAATGATCAAACCTGAGGTTGATTCGCTGATTTCCACCACGTCGAATTGGTAGTCAGGGAAAATGTCGAAAAAATTCTTCCAGGATTCCAAGGCCACCTTTTGGGAATCAAATCTGCGCTGATCGGCTGTCACAAAAGCATGATCCTTCGACATTAACTCGCCCATTTTCTCAATGTCATGGCCATTCACAGCCGCGACAAACGCATTCAATATGTCTTGTTTCAAGTTCATTTATGTGTTACACGCGAGGACGAATAAAAGGCCTGCTGCGGTAATATATTTGCTCATAGGAGTTTTTTTTCAAAAGCGGCTTGTTTTAGAAAGGGAGCTTATTACATTTGCACCCCTCAAATTTAAAATCAATTGTTAACCGGGTTTCGCACCCAACAAACAAAAACACATGGCAGTAAAACTCAGACTTCAACGTCACGGTAAGAAAAGTAAACCTTTTTTCCACATCGTAGCAGCAGATTCACGTTCACCAAGAGATGGAAAATTCATCGAGCGTATCGGAAGCTATAATCCCAACACCAACCCTGCGACTATCCAACTCGACAATGAGAAGGCTATTGGCTGGTTGAACAATGGCGCGCAACCAACGGATACCGTTCGTGCGATGCTTAGCTACACAGGAGTGTTACTCCGTCAACACCTTACAAAAGGCGTTGCAAAAGGAGCAATGACACAAGAGGAGGCCGACAAGAAATTCGAAGTATGGATTGCAACGAAATCAGACAAGATTCAGGCAAAGAAGGACGGTCTTGTGAAGGCAAAATCGGACGCTATCGTTGATGCATTAAAGCATGAGCGCGAAGTGAATCAGAACAGATTGAAAGCAATGACAGCAGCAGCGGAATCAGCATCGGCGCAAGCAAATGCAGAAGCAGCAGCAGCAGTGGCAGCAGCAGCACCGGTTGTTGAAGAAGCACCGGTAGCCGAAGTGGCACCAGCTGTGGAAGAAGCACCTGCAGCAGAAGAAACTCCGGCAGCAGACGCTCCGGCAGCAGAAAGCACTGAAGCATAAATCGTGTTATAGACTTAAAAGACCACCTGTTTTTATGGGTGGTTTTTTTTTAGTTCAAAGTTTGGCGTTCAGAGTTAATTTAGAGCAGGCGGCACCTTTCAACTTCTTCCTCTAAAATAATCTCGAAACTCTAATTCTCAAATTCAATATCCATGACAACTCCGGATAAATCGGCACTTCATAAAATTGGCTACTTCCCTAAGCTGCATGGCTACAAAGGAGAATTGACTGCTGCACTCGATACGGCCAATAACCGTGATTACAATCATCTTGAACAAATATTTGTTGAGGTAAAAGGCGAATTGATACCATACTTCATCACACTTATTGAATACAAGACCAACACAACCAACAAAGTAAAACTCGACGGTATCGATACAGAAGAAAGCGCGAAAGAATTGGTAAGATGTTCTATATACATTGACCCTAAAGACTTGAGTGAAGACGATGCTGAAAAGGTTGAACTTCGATCAATCATAGGCTATAATGCAATCGATTCGGAAAAAGGTCCAATCGGCAAAATCACATCAATTCAAGAAACTGCAAACAATCCGCTTATGGTGATTCTATTCGGAAAAATAGAAATTCTCCTTCCTTTGAATGGTGGTTTCATTGATGAAATCGATAAAAAGAAAAAGGAAGTACGCATAAGTGCTCCGGAAGGATTGATTGATTTTTATCTCGACAATTGAAACCGCGAAAAACAGAGCGTTCATCTCTCATTCAATGCACCGAAATTGAATCAATCTTCCTTTTCAAGGTGAAAGTTTGAATTCGATTCATATCCCAGTTTCCAACGTAATAGTACTCATAACAGTCGTCGTTTTACGACTTTACATGGCGTGAATTACTCGCTATCTTCGCAACCGTAAAAAATCAAGGAAATAAATGAGCAAAGTATACGATCTCGACATGATAAAAGCGGTTTACAGCCGCTTCCCTGAGCGCATAGAAGCCGCGCGCAAAGTGACAAGTAAGCCTTTAACACTTACAGAAAAAATTCTCTACGCTCATCTGTGGGAAGGCAATGCCACAGAAGCCTACGGTCGTGGTATGAGTTATGTCGATTTCGCGCCCGATAGAGTTGCCATGCAAGATGCCACCGCACAGATGGCTTTGCTGCAATTCATGCAAGCAGGTCGTAAAAAAGTGGCTGTACCAAGCACCGTACACTGCGATCACTTGATTCAGGCACGGGTAGGATCGAAGCAAGACTTGCAAGATTCGCTCAACAAAAACAATGAAGTCTTCAATTTTCTTTCGTCCATTTCTGATAAATACGGTATAGGTTTCTGGAAGCCGGGTGCAGGAATTATTCACCAGGTTGTACTGGAAAATTATGCTTTCCCGGGTGGAATGATGATAGGTACAGATTCTCATACGGTTAACGCCGGCGGATTGGGCATGGTAGCCATCGGAGTGGGAGGTGCAGATGCAATGGACGTGATGGCCGGGATGGCATGGGAACTTAAATTTCCAAAACTGATTGGTATTAAACTCACCGGCAAACTCAGCGGTTGGGCCTCTGCAAAAGATGTCATTCTTAAAGTTGCAGGAATCCTTACTGTGAAAGGCGGTACAGGAGCCATCGTAGAATATTTTGGTGATGGTGCCATTGGGTTGAGTTGCACAGGAAAAGGCACCATCTGCAACATGGGCGCAGAGATTGGAGCAACCACTTCGACGTTTGGATATGATGATAGCATGGAGCGATACCTGCGCAGCACGGATCGAGCTGCAGTAGCTGATCTTGCAAATAGCATCAAAGCACACCTGACAGGTGATGACGAAGTATATGCCAATCCGGAAAAATATTTCGATCAGGTGATCGAGATCAACTTGAGTGAATTGGAGCCACATCTCAATGGTCCATTTACTCCGGATCTTGCAACACCTGTTTCAGAGATGAAAGCCGCCGCAGCGAAGAACAGCTGGCCTACAAAAGTGGAAGTTGGATTGATTGGAAGTTGCACGAACTCATCATACGAAGACATTTCACGTGCTGCTTCATTAGCTAAACAAGCCATTGCAAAAGGCTTGAAACCAAAGTCTGAATTCAGCATTACACCGGGTAGCGAACTTGTTAGATACACCATTGAGCGCGACGGATTCATTGACATATTTAACGAGCTTGGGGCGACAGTTTATGCGAATGCATGTGGTCCTTGCATAGGTATGTGGGCACGTGTAGGCGCGGAGAAAAAAGAGAGGAACACCATCGTGCACTCTTTCAACAGAAACTTCCAAAGCAGAAACGATGGTAATCCGAATACCCTTGCATTTGTTGCATCTCCGGAATTGACTACAGCGATTGCGATTGCAGGAGATCTTGCTTTCAATCCAATGACGGATACATTGGTGAACGACAAAGGGGAAACTGTAAAGTTTGATCCACCATCAGGAGAAGAATTGCCAACGAAAGGTTTTGATGTGAAAGACCCGGGGTATCAAGCACCCGCAGAAGATGGTAGCGGTGTAAAAATCAGTGTTGCCGAAGACAGTGAGCGACTTCAGCTTCTCGCTCCATTCGGTGAGTGGAACGGAAAAAATATTGAAGGTGCAAAATTGTTGATCAAAGCAAAAGGCAAGTGCACGACAGACCATATCAGCATGGCTGGTCCATGGTTGAGATACAGAGGTCATCTCGACAACATAGCCAACAATACTTTGATTGGGGCAACGAATTTTTTCAACGAGAAACAGAACATCGTTAAGAATCAACTCACGGGCGAATACGGTGAAGTACCAGCAGTGCAACGCGCATATAAAGCGGCGAATGTTCCGACTATCGTTGTTGGAGATCACAACTATGGTGAAGGTTCATCACGTGAACACGCCGCTATGCAGCCTCGATTCCTTGGCGTGAAAGCGATACTTGTGAAGTCGTTTGCGCGTATTCACGAAACCAATTTGAAGAAGCAAGGAATGTTGGCGTTGACTTTTGCAAATGAATCCGACTACGACAAGATCCGTGAAAATGACACCATCAATTTTACAGACCTACTGAACTTCGCACCCGAGAAGCAATTGCATCTTGAGTTTGTTCATGACGATGGCACGAAAGATGTCATCGCGGTGAATCATACATACAATACTCAACAGATTGATTGGTTTAAAGCCGGAGGTGCATTGAATCTCATTCGTCAGAGCCTAATAAACTAATTTCAAAAACATCCATCCATGCGATTGATTAGAAATATTTTCATACTCGCTATATTTCTTTTCATGGCTACAGCAAGCATTGCCCAAAAAAACAAAGGTGGCATAGTGTTGAATGCAGGCGCGGGTTTCAGCGCGTTTGGAATTTTAGGTTCTGTCAGTTTTTCGCTCAAAGACGAGTTCACGATAAAAAGTAAAAGTACTCCCGCGTTTGTTGGAAGTCTTGACTACGCATTTGAAAACAGGGTGAGTATTGGTATTGGCGGCGGATATCAAGCCGTTCATCAAACCATTAGTGACTATCAATATATGGATGCTAATGGAGTAGATCGTCTGGGTTCATTTAGTTATGATGTGTCGCGTTTAAATGCCGGAATCCGTGTTCTATACCATTTTGGCAATGGCCCGGTAGACATCTATATAGGCATGAAACCGGGCGTCAATATTTATCAAATACAATTGCAGAAAGTGGATGAAATACCAACACCAAGCTGGGCTGAATTATCAGGGACAACGTTCGCATTTCAATTTATTCCATTGGGACTTCGCGGATATTTCACAGACAATTTTGGATTCTTCATGGAAACAGGATTTGGCGCACCAAGTTTCATCAGCGGAGGTTTGTGCCTAGGAATGCAATTGCCAACAGAGAAAATTCATCCAACGAATTAAACATTATATCCATAGATCATGAAATCAAAACACATACCCATTCTTGCCTTCATAATTACATGTTTCAATCTGCAGGCATCAGCAAAAAATAGTCTTGCGATTGAAATTCCGAAATCATCGTACATCGCTTTTTGTGATAGCGATAGTGTAAAAGTTGACGTCAATGCTACTGTGATATCGTTTGACAATCGGCTGTATCAACAGGGAATTCAGATTGGGACATTCGACAAGAAAACCGCTATCAAAAAAGGGCAGTTGAGTGTGGTCATTCAAATTTACAATATGCAGGGAAAGGCTGTAGCCGAAGGTGTTGCTGCAGGCGTGAATGCTTCATTTGCAATCACCATTTTCGAAGGCAATCAGCGTATCTCAGGAGATTTTTCTTATGATCATGAAGCTGAAGAATTCGCTTTGAAGTTGCGTCAACTGGGTAAATTATAATGAAATTCAACCCCATTCTTCACGTTTCATTTATCTGGTCCTTCTGTGATTAGTAAATATCAAAAAGAATTTTTCTAAAGATCTCATTTGAATCTTTGCGAAAATCTTTGCCCCCTTCAAAAGTCCGATTGTCCACTTTAACAATTGGTTTAGGAGTTTGCATCCATTGATAGAATAAACTATCTGATACTTGAAAAGAGTAACGATAGATGTAGTCCTTTTTTCCGTAACCTTCTGCGTACAATTTTGTGAGGCTGTCCGTTTGAAGAGTTTGCGTTCCCAGTAAAATAGTCACGCTCGATGGCCTGATGCTAGCGTCTCGAGAGATGAGTGAGAAATTACAAACTACAGGATTTGAATGATCCTTAACTTTCAGATAAGTGTGATCGATTTCAAACTTATCGGAATTTTCAACGCTGTTATATTTAGTTGGACCTGCAAAGCACAGCAGCGAATCCTTGCCCTTGGTAAAAATTTGAACAAGTCCGGTACTACCACCACCTGCTGATTTCGTTTTAACTCCGCAAGACGCAAGAATGAGCGCAGTGAAGCAGATAAATGCAATCTCACAAGTGTATTTTATCATCGAGGTATGTGGTCATATTGTTATAACTATCCTTTGCCGTTTTTTCGTTTTTGGAAGTGAAGTCGTAGATCACGAGAATTCCACTTTTCACTTCATGATAAATAAATCGGGCAACATGATGGTCTGCTTTCCTTAAAAGAAAACCCGTGACTTTAATTTTTGAGACAAGCTCTGTTTTAGATTCAACCACCGTGATCAAAGGATCAGCAGATTGTAGTGCGGCAAATTCCGACTGGTGAATTGTTTCGCTTACTGAAATAAAAATCTGGTAGCCGGCATTGACATTTGAAATAGAACGATTGAGAAAAATCTGTTCACTTTCCGTATAGCAGCACTTATCAAATTCTCTTACCTGAACAGAGCTCACCGGATAGTCATTCACTTCGCTTTCGGCGAGTTTTAGTTTGCCATATTTTGCATACATCACCTTTTTTCCTCCGCAGGAAGTAAGAATCAGAATGCAAGCCAACAGTGAAAAAAAAATACCCTTCATATTGCAATGGATGTCTTATAAAAAACAAAAGGAGCAGTCACCTGCTCCTTTCAATTCGAATTGAAGATGATTATTCACCAGTAACGATACAAGTGTGAGTAATGATCAAGTTCAATACATTTTTGTTCTGATAATCAACAGTAGAGATCTTAGAGATTCCACCGTTTTTCGCTGCAGTCTGGATAGAAGCATCAACACCGAAGCAAAGAGCTCCGAGGAAGCAATTACCACTAGACTTACCAACCTTGGTACCAACCGGGTTAGAAGTAGCGTTAACAGGAAGTGTGATTGAGCATGAAGCAAGCATAACTGCTGCACAGCCAGTCGCGAAAATTGTCTTGAAAGTTGTCATAATTGGTTATATTTAGAAAATTGGAGGCCAAACATACTCAGAACTTGTGGCTAATTGCAACAATTACTTTAAAAATTGCCTTAGTTTAAATTCATTCTTACAAAATCCCCCTAATAATCAAGCTTTTGGCGATTCAATTCGAATAAATTTTTTGATTTGTGTTTGCGGATTTTCGTCCAATTCAGTGGAATATCGCAATGCATCAACACGAAAATCAGCCTTAGATTCACTCTCATTTAGGGTATTCAAGCACCAAAATCTATACATCTCAGACCATCATCTATTAAATTCGCCCCATCATGAGTTCGAAACAACGTACGATCAATGAGTCTGTCGCTTTGAAGGGTGTAGGACTTCATACCGGTGCAACGGTGAACATCACCATCGTTCCCGCTCCTGAAAACCACGGTTATGTATTCCAACGCACGGACATGGAAGGTCAGCCTACCATACCTGCCGACTGTGACCTCGTGGTCGCAACACAACGAGGCACTACGCTTGAATACAAAGGAGCAAGAGTTTATACTACCGAACATGTGTTGTCTGCTCTCTACGGTTGTAAAGTGGACAATGCACTCATCCAGATTGATGGTCCGGAGATTCCGATTATGGATGGAAGCGCCTGGCCTTTTGTGGAAGCCATAGAAAAAGCTGGTTACAGAGATCAAAATGCAGATCGAAAATATCTCACGCTTTCTGAGAATATCACCTTTGAAGATAAAGAGCGAGGAGTAGAAATGCTCGCGGTACCAACTGACGGTGGGGAATTCAGACTTACGGTAATGGTAGATTACAATTCACCTGTACTTGGCACACAGCACGCGCATATGTACGAACTGAATGATTACGTGCCCGATATTGCAAAATGCAGAACCTTTGTTTTCCTGAGAGAACTGGAATTGCTTGCCAAGAATGGATTGATCAAAGGCGGAAGTTTAGACAATGCCATTGTAATGGTGGAACGCGCATATTCAGATAAAGAAATCAAGGAAATTCTGAAGATGCTTGGCAAAGAAGAAATGGAAGTGAAGGTGGAAGGCATAGGAGTGCTCAATACGGTGAAACTACAATACGAAAATGAGCCTGCTCGTCACAAGCTTCTGGATATTGTAGGTGACCTTGCACTTGTTGGGAAATTTATACGCGGCCACATCCTGGCGGCACGCCCCGGCCATTACGGCAATGTAGAATTTGCCAAGGTGCTAAAAGGATTGATCAAGAAACAAAAAGATTCAGCGCCCACATTTGACCTTCATAAGAAACCACTTTACGACATCAATGACATCACTAAGATGTTGCCGCATCGTTATCCATTTTTGATGATAGATAAAATCCTCGAGATGGATGAGAATAGCATCGTTGGATTGAAAAACGTGACGATGAATGAACCTTTTTTTCAAGGGCACTTTCCCGGAAATCCGGTTATGCCGGGAGTTATGCAGGTTGAAGCAATGGCCCAGGTTGGAGGAATCTTTGCATTATCGCAAGTGCCAGACCCCGAAAACTACAGCACCTATTTCATGAAAATAGATGGTGTAAAATTCAAAATGAAGGTTTTACCCGGTGACACGATTATATTCAAACTGACCTTGGAAAGTCCGATACGCAGAGGATTGGTAAATATGCGAGGCATTGCTTATGTCAACGGTAAAGAAGCTTGCGAAGCAACAATGCTGGCTCAAGTTGTTCGCGATAGAGTTCCAAAAGAAAATAAAGAGGAAGCCACTGTATGAGTACACTCCGCCAGATAGATGCCAAAGCGCGTATTGCTGAAAAAGTTGAAATCGGACCATTTACCACCATCTATGGCGACGTAGAAATTGGCGAAGGCTCGTGGATTGGCCCGAACGTCACCATCATGGATGGCGCGCGTATCGGGCGCAATTGCAGAATATTTCCAGGAGCTGTGATTTCTGCAATTCCACAAGATCTGAAATTCGATGGAGAAATCACAACAACAGAAATTGGTGACAACACCACAATTCGAGAATGTTGTACGCTAAATCGCGGAACCAAAGACAGGTTCAAAACAAGCGTTGGAGCGAATTGTTTACTGATGGCTTATGTGCATCTCGCACATGACGTATCGGTCGGCGATAACTGCATAATAGCCAACAGTGCGAACATTGCCGGCCACGTTGACATCGAAGACTGGGTGATTATTGAAGGTGTCGTTGCCATTCAACAATTCATCAAAGTGGGTCAACACAGTTTTATCGGTGGTGGTAGCCTTGTAAGAAAAAATGTGCCACCATATGTAAAAGCAGCACGCGAGCCACTCAGTTATGCCGGTGTAAATACTGTTGGACTTCGCAGACGCGGATTCGAAAATGAAATCATCGCCCACATTGAGGACGTGTATCGAATGATTTATGTGCACAACAGCAATATGAGTCGTGCAATACATGCTGCGGAATTAGAGTTGCCCAATACCAAGGAGAAAGAAACAATTCTTGAATTCATTCGCATCAGTGATAAGGGTATTATTCGCGGTCCTCAAGGATTGTAATTTTTGAGATTTTATTCTCTGCTATCTAAAATCATTCAACTGGACATTCATCTTGAAAATATCGGTAAGCGTTACAACCTTGAATGGATTTTCAGGAATGTAAATCTCTCTTTTGACAGCAATTCTTGCAGTTCAATCCTGGGTAGTAATGGCTCAGGGAAATCGACTCTGCTGCAAATCATTTCAGGATATTTATCACAAAGCGAAGGGCAGATTTGTTGGAAGAACAATGGGGTTTCGATACCAACCGCATCGCTCTATCATCAAGTTTCCGTTGCAACGCCCTATCTCAATCTCTACGACGATTTCACATTGGTAGAAAATGTAAATTTCTTTCTTCAATTTAAAAAGTTGAGAGGAGGAATAAGTGCTCAAGAATTTGCGGAGAGAATAGAACTTGACAAACACATCGATAAACAGATTCGGTTTTATTCCAGTGGAATGCGCCAGAGATTGAAACTTGGCTTGGCTATACTTGCTGAGTCATCGCTTCTCCTGCTCGATGAACCGACATCACATTTAGATGCAAATGCTATCAATTGGTTCCAACAATTGCTTGCTGACAACGCCAAAGATCGTAGCATTTTCGTTGCTTCCAATTCACATGAAGACGAAACTTTTCTTTGTCAGAATCAAATCGTGGTAGAAGATTTCAAGAAGAAATAGTAACGTAGGAATTTTGAGAAAGCCAACAGTTATTGATGCCCGGGACGCAATAGATCGTTTACAGTCTTTACCGGATTGAAAGTAGATACCGGTACTTCAACAAAAACTGTATTCCACAGTGCCATTGCACCATTCCACAAGCCCGGCCATTCAAGCGCTTTGATGACTTGTCCCTGGTGAAATTTTTCCGACACAAAACCGGTACTGTAATCAATGAACTGATCCAATGCGTAATTCACTCCATCACGATTCTTTATAGAACAAACTATGTCCACCGGATTGAAGTGCGTTGCTGACGACAAAATTTTTGACTGTTGAAGGTCATGCAAATCCACCTGACTCTTTTCGACTATCTGCTTAGACAAATAACCACCAGTCATCTTCACCCAGAACGGTCCACCACCCGGTTCACCTTCATTGCGCACCATACCACAAACGCGTAACGGTCTGTCTAATCGAAGGTGAGCATACTCTTTAAGTTGTGTTGTATTCATTCCGAGAGGTAAACCCGGCTGAAACCAGAGTTGGATAAACTCCAATGCCTCCTCAAGCAATTCATCATCACCATGAGTCAGCATTTCCATGAATCGATTCACCTCACTTTTCAATTCTATCAAAACACCCGCAAGAACTTGTTTATAGAAAACCGATTCTTCCTGTCGAGCAGTTGTAGTGACATTGTCAATGTTCTTAATAAAAATAATGTCTGCGTCAATCTGTCCAAGATTCTGGATCAGCGCGCCGTGTCCACTTGGACGAAAAAAAAGTCGCCCATTTTCATCACGCACCGGTTCATTATTTTTATCCAGAGCAATGGTATCGGTGTTCTCGTTCTGCGTACTGAATTCCACTTCTATATTTTCGAAAACATAAGAATTGATTTTCTCATTGAGGTATTTCGAGACAGACTCAATATGTTGAGGCGAAATAGTGAAGTGAATCCTGCACCGACCATCCGCTTGTTTACCGTATCGGACTGCTTCCAGCAAGTGCTCTTCGAAAGCGGTACGCAATTCATTATCATACTTATGAAAGACCACCATGCCTTTCAACTGAGTGTTGTAATTCAGGCCATGAGGTTGCAAAATAAAATCGACAATCATATCCCATTGACTTGTCTGCAACAAATGAGAAAGCGACAACTCCTGCTCTTGCATTTTTTTCTCAATAAGAGAAACGAATGGGAACATATCAAAGTTGACGATGAACTCTTCAGCCAATTCCGACACGGATGTAGGAGAGTAATTATGCAAATGCTTAAACATTCTGCTGGCTGCACCAGATGCCGGAACGAACTTCATTTTCGAATATCTGCTGCCATCCGTTTCAAAGAGTTTCTGGTATCGATGGCAATCAGAACCATTGAGAACAACAATACCATCGGCAGGCGAGCATGGTCTTTCCAATTTCACCGGCTTGGTATCTTTTGTAAACTGATGTATTTGTTGTAATAAACTTGAAAGCGACATCTGTCGTTTAATCAAATCCTTTTCATCATCTTGGCTTATAAACATAAAATAGGTCTCATAAGAAGATCAACTTTGCAAGAATTCATTTGCAGGCTATTTCCACTGAGGAGGGCAAATTTAGAAATTTGCGAATTGTAATTGGCGATTTGTGCACCACCGGGTGAATTTTCGTGTTCAACTTTAAAAATTCGAGTGAAACTTTTTGTGGAACTTCACGCCAAAGATTCGAGTGAATTTTGATCACCAGTGCATTTGTGAATTCCATTACGAGCCATTACTCAACTATTCATTATGCAAAAGAAAAACCGCTCTCCTTCGATGAAGAATCATCGTTGGACAAGCGGCCCTCCACCCTATATCGTTTACATAAGTTACGTGGATCAGATCCGCTTAACTCTAGGTTTTCGCATCGTTTGCGAGACCTGTATTATTATTTTGACTTATCTCGTGTGAGGATTTTGAGTCGTTGGAAAAAAAGAAAAACCGCCTGATTTACATGATGAATCATCTTCCTCAGGCGGCCCTCCACCCTATATCTGTCGCATGAGTTTTACAAAAACAATTGCCTAACTCTGCTTCTGCGCATTACCTGCGCAACCAATACTTTTATCTGATGTTGCAACTTTTGCGTAAAATTTAGTTGAACAAAAAAAAGAAAAACCGCCTGATTTACATGATGAATCATCTTCCTCAGGCGGCCCTCCACCCTATATCGTTTAAATGAGTTTTGCAAAATTGTTGCTTAACTCTACATCTACGCATTGTATGCGTGACAAGTTTTTTTTTAGTAGTAAACCAGTTTGAAAATTTCGCGTGTTCAGAGAAAAAGAAAAACCGCCTGATTCCAATGAGGAATCATTTTCCTCAGGCGGCCCTCCACCCTATATCTGTTGAATGAGTTTTGCAAAACAATTGCTCAACTCTACGTCTTCGCAGATGCTGCGCGACAAGTTTTTTTTAGTTGTTATGTTGATCGAAAATATTCGCCGATAAAAAGAAAAAAGAAAAACCGCCTGATTCCAATGAGGAATCATTTTCCTCAGGCGGCCCTCCACCCTATATCGTTTATGTGAGCGATCACTCCCTTGAATGGGGTCGCTCCAAAGCGGCAGTCAATTCTATAAATACCAGTTGGCAATTTTCTTTTACTCGGCACACCAGACTAGGCAGGCCATCAAGATTTCGTAAATGTTTGCTGTCTTGTTCAATCTGCAGAATATCCACTTCCATATCCTTGATGCCAAGCATAGAGACGCTACTCTTAGCCTTATGAGCCAAAGGATGCAGCGATAGCGGTTCGTTCTTTCGAACGCACTCTTCCATTTCACGGATGTATTCAGGTACTTGCTGGAGAAAGAGATTGATGATATTGTTGATCATCTCTCGATTGCCCTGGAAGACCTGGTTCAGATACGAGAGATCGTACCGGACGGTCGTTGTTTGAATTTGCATGTGTTTTTCAGTTAGGTTCATCCTTGTACCAATGTGTTCCTTTTATAGTTACACTTTTTTCAAAAAAAAGATTGATTTACGTCCGAATTAGAGAAATATTTACAACTCTATTCTATAATGCGCTGAGCAATCTGAGCACCTGCGCCACTTTTGAGTCATATACTATACTTTGAAAAACTTCTGTAAATTCGGCGCTCTATGAGGAAAATTCTTGTCACAGGTGGCGCCGGATTCATTGGCGCGCATACGGTATGCGAGTTAGTGAATGCTGGCTACATGCCTGTTATTGTGGATAATTTTTCCAATACCGATGACAGAATCCTGGTTGGCCTGAAAACTATACTTGGATTCGAGCCTGTGCTTTATCGCATTGATTGCACGGATGAAAACGCGATGAAGGAAGTCTTCGAGAAGGAGCTACCTAATGCAGTCATTCATTTCGCAGCATTTAAGGCTGTTGGTGAATCTGTGGAAAATCCATTGAAGTACTACCGCAACAATCTTGACTCCTTGATTGTGCTCTTGCAACTGATGCAAGATTATAAGGTAACAGATCTTGTATTCAGCAGTAGTTGCACAATTTATGGTCAGCCAAGTTCATTGCCGGTAACCGAAGAAAGTCCCGAACAGGAGGCGACGTCTCCTTATGGTTACACCAAACAAGTAGGTGAACGCATCATTCGGGATTTCCAAAAATCGAATCCGGGATTTCGTTGTGCACTGCTCAGATATTTTAATCCCATAGGAGCACATCAAAGTGGTTTGATTGGAGAGTTGCCTTATGGAGTTCCAAGCAATCTGGTTCCATTCATTACACAAACGGCTGCCGAAATCAGATCCAAACTCACCATTTACGGTGATGATTATGCAACAGCTGACGGCACATGTATTCGCGACTTTATTCATGTCACCGACCTTGCACGCGCTCATGTGAAATCCTTAGACTGGTTGGCATCACAGAAGCCTATTTGTGAGGCATTCAATCTTGGACAAGGAAAAGGCAACACCGTGATGGATGTGGTGAAATCATTTGTGAGAGTAACCGGAGTACAATTGAATTATGAAGTTGGTGCGCGCCGAAGTGGTGATGTTGAACAAGTTTATGCAGACGTTGCGAAAGCAAATGAAATACTCAATTGGCGAACTGAATTAAGTCTTGATGAAGCCTTGACCGACGCGTGGAGATGGCAACAAAACCTCATGGCCTCAACTTGATTTTTGACAAAAGGAAACGCATCCAATTCCATGTAATCCTATTATCTACACCATCATGGTGTTCGAAATAATTATCCAGTTCACCACTGCGCCCAAACAAAATCCGGCATAGACCTGACCATGCGTATGTGCTTCCAGATACAATCTGGAATAAGCCGTGACGCCCGCCATGACTATTGAAAGTGCCGGATAGATCATATCCAGGTTAGGGTGAATGACGTTCAATGCGAGTAACGTTCCGAAGACACCACCTTGCGCGAGCATGTGAACAGAAATCTTCCAATAGCTATTGATAGCAAGACTTATAGCCAGCGAAACAATTACAGAAAGGAAAAAACTATAAACCGTGTTAGGTAAATGTGGCACCTTCCAACGAAGCATCGTGTATGACAACACATAATAGAAGATCACCAATAAGTAAGGACCAAATCTTTCTTTTCTGTTTCTCAGTTCGATGCTTGTCAGCATTCCGTACTTAATCATGATCAACATGCTGATGGCCGGAGCTACGATGTTGATTCCAAGTAAAAGGAAAACAAAATAGTCGGCCTCAGAAGGTGCGATGTAATAAGGGTCAATCGTACGCACCGACATATATATAATGAGCGGCATCCAAAGAGGATGAAATATGATCGAAAGAATCTGCGCGGCACGATGCATCAAGGGCGGAAGGTAATAAGAAAGCGATTGGTGTTACACGACACTATATTGATGTTGCTGAGAGTCACACTTGTTGTCGCTTTATTCATTTTTGAAAGTCTTCAAGCAATCAATTACAATTCCTTTCTCAAACGAGCTACCGGAATTCCCAATTGCTCGCGATACTTCGCAACAGTGCGACGCGCAATATTGTATCCCTTCTCATTCAATATCTTCATGAGCTTCTCGTCGGTGAGTGGTTTGCGCTTCGGTTCAACTTCAATGGCATCGCGCAATATCTGTTTCACTTCACGTGAGGAAACTTCCTCACCTTCGTCGGTGCTAAGACTTTCACTGAAAAAATATTTGAGGAGATATGTTTCGTAAGGTGTCTGAACATACTTGCTGTTAGCCACGCGGCTAATTGTTGAGATATCCATTCCAACCATATCCGCGATATCCTTGAGGATCATTGGCTTCAATTTCGTTTCGTCGTTGGATAGAAAAAATTCCTTTTGATAATCGACAATGGCTTGCATACAATAGAGGAGTGTGTCATTGCGTTGGCGGATGGCATCTATGAACCATTTCGCCCCGTCGATTTTTTGTTTGACGAAGAGCATCGCCTCTTTCTCCTTGGCGTCTTTGGATTTTGATGCCGCATAATGCTTTAGCATTTCCTTGTATTCTCTGCTAACCTTCAACTCAGGAGCATTGCGGCCATTGAGCGATAATTTTAGTTCATCGTTTTCTACAGACAACAAGAAATCGGGAACAATGTGTTGAAGGGTTCGAGCCGTTTCCATCATGCTGTTTCCAGGTTTTGGATTCAGGTGCAAAATGAAATCAATCGCCGGCTTCAACTCATCTTCTGTGATATCCATCCGTTTGGCAATTTTCTCGTAATGCTTTCGGGTGAATTCGTCAAAATATTTTTTGATGATGAGTTCAGCCATTTCGCTGTTCTCATCTTTCTCTTCCGTTCTTTTGATCTGAATGAGCAGACATTCACGCAAATCACGAGCACCAACACCCGGCGGATCAAATGTTTGAATTACTGCAAGCAACTCATCAAGTTCATTTGAAGTGGTGCTGATGTTCATCGAGAATGCGAGATCATTGACGATGGCAGCGAGTTCACGACGCAGATAGCCGCTTTCGTCCAGATTACCAATCAGATATTCAGCGAGCACTCGCTCATTTTCCTCCAATGAAGTCATACTCAACTGCGTATACAGCAAATCCTGAAAAGTCTTACCAGCACCGATTGGTGTTTGGTAATCGTTGTCGTCTGCGCTTTGATTATTGACTTTTAGTTTATAATCAGGAGTTTCATCATCATCGAAATAATCCCTAAGATCAATTTCATCCTCCTCTTTGTCAGACTCCGTTTCTACCTCATCCTGTTGATTGTCATCATCCTGATTCTCATCCTTTTCTTCTTCTTCCTTACCTTCTTCAAGGGCAGGATTGATCTCCATCTCATCTTTGATCCTTTGATCCAGTTCCATAGTAGGAATCTGCAACATTTTCATTAATTGAATTTGCTGCGGTGAAAGCTTCACCTGAAGCTTCTGTTGTAAATACTGTTTTAACATATCGCCTCAAACCTACATCGAATTTTCCGAGGCAAACAAGCATGTTAAAGGAAAATATTCACCAATCAAATCAGTTTGCGCCAACATTCCTTTAAAATTTGGCAAACCATTGGTCACTGATTACAAGCCAGAGAGAGTCTATTTCATGGCCGAACACTTTTCACTGACGAAAACAAACCTTACATTCGGAAAAAAAAATTCAACCTCCAACCCGCATCGAAGCATTAGATGCTTGAACAGTTTAGGAAAAATTATGCAGCAATTCATTCGCAAACTGGTATACCGCACGATCCTCGGAAAGAAAAATCTCTCTGCCGAAAATTTGCGCGACGTATCACCATTTAGGTTTGCAAAGGCATTTCGCGAATTCCGGTACAACATTGTCGCGCATATCCGCGACATGTTTTTGATGGCGCTGGGAATAAGCTCGGCTGCCTTCGGTTTAGAAAGTTTTTTATTACCCAACAGTTTCATCGACGGTGGAGCAACAGGTATCGCAATGCTTGCGGCTGAGGTAACGCAATTGCCGCTTCCGATTTTGCTTACTTTGGTAAACATCCCATTTATCTATATGGGATATAGAATTATCAGCCCCATGTTCGCCTTTAAAACTGCGGGAGCCATTCTACTTCTGGCGTTGATGATGACCACTGTTACCTTTCCGGAAATAACCAATGACAAATTGTTGGTGGCTGTCTTTGGCGGTTTTTTCTTAGGGGCGGGAATCGGTCTGACAGTCCGAGGCGGTTCTGTGCTAGATGGCACAGAAGTTCTGGCGCTATTTCTCAGCAGAAGATTTGGTGCCACACTTGGTGACATTATCATGGCAGTGAATATCATTGTATTCAGTGTTGCCGCTTATGTGCTCACGATTGAAGCAGCACTGTACAGTATGATTACCTATCTCGCTGCCTATCGCACAGTTGATTTTGTGATCGAGGGTATTGAAGAATACATTGGCGTCACGATTATTTCTTCTCACTATGAGGACATTCGCAGAATGATCATAGACAAAATGGGAAGAGGTGTCACCGTGTATCGCGGAAAGCGCGGTTACGGCAATCTCAATGAAGCAACCGAAGTTGACATTATTTATTCGGTAATCACGCGACTTGAAATCAGAAAACTGAATGCGGAAATTGAAAAAATCGATCCACATTCATTCGTGGTGATGAACTCAGTCAAAGACACGAAGGGTGGAATGATCAAGAAGAGAAGACTCCATTGAAAATGGCAGAACAGGATAAGAATTCCGACTTCAAAGATTTATTTTCTTCAGACTCGGAGAAATATGCCGCCTTTCGACCGCAATACCCTGCAGAGTTGTTTGAATGGCTTGCGAAGCAGTGTGAGCAAAAAGAGCTGGCGTGGGATTGCGCCACCGGGAATGGTCAGGCAGCAATACATCTTGCGTCAATTTTCAAAAAAGTGATAGCTACAGATCCAAGTCCTCAGCAATTGCAATATGCTCCACTTCATCAGAATATTGAATATCGATGTGAGCGAGCAGAAGAGCCATCCCTGAACGAAAAATCCGTAGACCTTATAACTATTGCGCAAGCACTTCACTGGCTCGATATCAATCCGTTTTACGATGCCGTGAATAAGGTGCTAAAACCAAATGGCATCATCGCTGCCATCGCTTATGGCTTGCCGGAGATTTCAACGGAAATTGATCATCATGTTCGTCACTTGCACAACGAAATTCTTGGAAAATACTGGGAGTATGAAAGACAGCATGTGATCAATTTGTACAAGGACATTCCATTCCACTTTGCTCCGATACCCACGCCACAGTTTTACATTGAAACTTTAATGAATCAAACTGTATTGCTCGGATATCTTGCGACTTGGAGTGGATTAAAGAAGTATCAGATGATAACGGGTACAAGTCCCCTGGAAGCCTTTGCTGAGAAAATTCACAAAGCATGGCCCACTCAAGAATCGCATATTCCGGTTGTCTGGAAACTTGTCTGCAAAGTGGGAAGAAATAATTAGTTGAAGCTAAATGCAGTGATTAGATAACATTGAAATTCGCTTATACCATTGAAGGCAATTCAAGATTCAATTTTGAAATAAGATTGTTTAAGGCAATCAACTTCACACTTGCATACAAGTTCAAGCGAATTCAGGAGGTTAGTAAGCCAAAAATCCTCCGTTGACCAGACGAAAAGTGAAATTCCGGTTCAATCCAATTCGCCCCGAGTCGTGCTTCTGTTTATAAGAATAGCCATGCACTTTACTGTCGCGCAAGGAATATTAATGGCGAGAGGACGCGGCCCTCTCACATGTATGCGATAAAATCCGCCCATTTATTGCTCAAAAATGAACCGGAATTTTCTATCGCTTGTTTTGGCTTCATCGTAAAATTGTAACAGAAAAAAAGTGCGTATAAATCACCTATCGAAAAACCGCATCTCTATGCTTTCTTTGCCATCAGAATATGTGGGGTAAACTAGGGGCATTCATATTAAGGCATAGGATCATTCTTGGAGTGACACTATTGGCCGTTGCCTTTTTCATGGCTTGGCAATCGCAGTTTGTGAGAATGAGTTACAAATTCGGTGGTGTGCTTCCTGATGATGACAGCACGTACGTCGAGTATCAAAAATTCATTACCGAATTCAGCGAAGACGGTAACGTTCTCGCCATCGGATACCGCGATCCTCGTATCTGGGAGTTGGAAAAATTCATCGAGTGGAGAAAGCTGATCACAGATTTGCGCGCATTGCAGGTAGATGTCGACGGCGTGATGTACAACATGGTGGACAGTATTTTTTCCACAGGATATTGCTACAACCTCGAAAAGGATACCGTCGAACAACGATTCAAATTCAATCTGTTGATACCTGAAGATCCGAAAACTCAGGAAGAACTGAATGATATACGCGAACGGCTTTATAATCTTCCTTTTTACAAAGGACTTTTGTACAACGAAAACACCGACGCAGGCTTGATGATGGTTTTCGTGAATACAAATCTATTCAATTCCGAAAACCGAGGTGATGCAATCGAGAGGATGATAGGCCTTACGGATAAATTCTCAAAAGACACCGGCATAGAAACGCACGTATCGGGAATGCCTTACATCCGTTCTGTCATGGCTGTGAAGGTGAAAGCCGAATTGAAATTCTTTACCATACTCTCTGCCATCATTTGCATGACACTTTTGCTCGTTTTCTTTCGAAGCATAAAAGTAACTCTGGTTGTAATGAGTGTTGTTGTCGTTGCTGTCGTAATTGCAATGGGAACGATTGCACTATTTGATTATCCAATCACTATGTTGATGGGATTAATCCCGCCGCTCATGATTGTGACGACTGTCCCGAATTGCATCTACCTCGTGACAAAATATCACCAGGAGTACAAGAAGTACGGCAATAGAACCAGAGCGTTAGCACGCGTAATTCAGAAGGCAGGCGGTGCGGCATTCATGATCAATGCAACAACGGCTGTTGGTTTTGCCACGTTCATCTTCACTTCGAGCGATTTATTGAAAAATTTCGGTGTAATCGCAAGTTTAAACTGCCTGATTGCAATTGTACTTTCTCTTTTGATTTTTCCTATAGTTTACAGTTATCTGCCACCGCCAACGGAGAAGCATCTTGGGCATTTAAAATCGAAATGGCTCGAAAAAACCCTTGATTTGTTAGTATGGCTGGTGATGTACAAAAGGCGTACAGTATATGCCATCACAATTGGGGCAACGATTTTGGGTCTTGTTGGTATTAACTTGATGCACACCACAGGAAATATTGTAGACGATATTCCTGAATCGGATCGTGTGATCACAGATTTGAAATGGTTTGAAACGAATTTCAACGGAGTGATGCCATTTGAAATTCTTGTGGATGGTCAGAAAAAAGGACAAATCACCAAAGAAAAAAATCTGCAGAAAATAGAAGAACTGCAAACCCTGCTTGCCGACTACGAGTTACAACTGGAAGACACAATCATTCATCCTTTTGCAAGATCGTTATCGATTGTCGATGCGGGAAAATATCTGAAACAAGCATTTTACAACGGCGATCCGGAGTACTACACTTTGATGGCACGCGATGAACAAAGTTTCATTGCGTCCTATATCAAAACAGATCAGACACAATCGCGCGGTATTGAACGGACTTTCCTCGACAGCACGAAGAGCATGACGCGCATCACCACTCAAGTTGCAGATATTGGCACGAAAGAAATGGATAGGCTGATGAGTGAACTCAAACCTCGAATCGACAGCATTTTCGATCCACTGAAATACAAAGTAACGCTTACAGGAACTTCAGTTGTGTTTCTCGAAGGAACGAATTATTTGGTAGGCGACTTGTTCAGCAGTTTGATGTTTGGAATCCTCATCATTTCGTTGATGATGGCTATCATGTTCTGGAGCGCGAGAATGGTTTTTATTTCCTTTATTCCGAATATTATTCCACAGATTATGACAGCCGGTATCATGGGATATGTCGGCATTGCGCTAAAGCCTTCCACCATTCTTGTATTCAGTATTGCACTTGGAATAACAGTGGATAATACCATTCACTATCTCGCCAAGTATCGACAGGAATTGAAATTTCATGACTGGAAGATCAGAGAATCAGCCTTGCTTGCTATCAGAGAAACAGGAGCGAGTATGGTTTACACGTCGATGATTCTCCTTTTTGGATTTGGTTGTTTTGCGGCATCAGAGTTTGAAGGTACACGCGCATTGGGCGTGCTCACAGCTGTCACCATACTCGTAGCCATGATCACTAATTTACTGGTTTTACCATCGTTGTTGTTATCACTTCAAAGAAGTGTTACTACAAAATCATTTCAGGAACCATTCCTGCAAATGACAGATGAAGAAGACGATCTGCATTATACAGACTGGGAAATCAAGAAGATCGAAATGGAAGTCGACAAGTAATTTCAATTGTTGACGATTACTCACTTGATTCAATAAAAAATAATTCATGATGAAAGGAATCATTCTCGCCGGAGGAAGCGGCACCAGATTATATCCACTCACACTTGCAGTGAGCAAGCAGCTGATGCCTGTTTATGACAAGCCTATGATTTATTATCCATTGTCGACATTGATGCTTGCCGGCATCAAGGATATTCTCATCATTTCCACACCACATGACATGCCCGGATTTCAAAAATTATTGGGTGATGGTGAACAAATTGGTTGCAATTTTTCATATGAAGTGCAAGAAGTACCGAACGGGCTTGCACAAGCATTTGTTCTGGGAGAAAAATTTATTGGGAACGACAAAGTGGCGCTTGTGTTGGGTGATAATATTTTCTATGGTCAGGGCTTTGGAAAAATTCTTCGTGAAAACACTGACATAGATGGTGGCCTAGTTTACGCCTACCATGTTAGCGACCCGGAGCGTTACGGTGTTGTAGAATTCGATGCATCAGGTCGCGCTATATCCATTGAAGAAAAACCGAAGACTCCTAAGAGCAATTACGCCGTTCCCGGCTTATACTTTTATGACAATGATGTAGTCAAAATTGCGAAGAATCTTAAACCAAGCATTCGGGGTGAATATGAAATAACGGATGTCAATCGTGAATATCTGCGCAACGGAAAACTGAAGGTACAGAAGATGGACAGAGGAACAGCATGGCTCGATACCGGAACATTTACATCACTTATGCAAGCCGGGCAATATGTGCAGGTAGTGGAAGAAAGGCAGGGATTGAAAATAGGCTGCATAGAAGAAATAGCCTGGCGTATGGGATTCATTAGTGCAACTGAACTTGAGGAACTTGCTTCTCCGTTGGTTAATAGTGGATACGGCAAATACATTCTAGAGCAACTCAAATCCGGGTTGTAGAAAACACAAATTGACAAGATAAAATTCACGATGAAATCCATTGAGGAACTGCAGGGAATTATTTCAAAAAAAATCAATGGATTTTGCGAAACGAATGGCGACAGAGAAATCTATCAACCCATCAATTACATTCTTCAACTGGGTGGAAAGCGTCTGCGACCTGCATTGACACTGATGGCCGCTAATTTATTTAGCGATGATATCGAAGATGCTATTTATCCTGCCTTGGCCATTGAAGTGTTTCACAACTTCACGCTGATGCATGATGACATCATGGATAAGGCGCCCACAAGAAGAGGAGCAAAAACTGTTCATGAAAAATGGAATTCAGATGTTGCCATTTTAAGTGGTGATGCCATGATGATTCAATCATATCAGTTGTTGATGAAAACAAAAACTGCGAAACTTCCTGAGATCTTGAAAGTCTTCAATCAAACAGCATTGGAAGTTTGCGAAGGCCAACAACAGGACATGAATTTCGAGAAGCGCGATGTTGTTTCATTCGAAGAATACGAAGAGATGATTCGATTGAAAACTTCTGTTTTGCTTGCAGGTGGGATGAAAATCGGTGCAATGATCAATGGAGCGGATGATGTTGCCCAACAGCATCTATACGATTTTGCCATCAACCTAGGGTTGTCCTTTCAATTGATGGATGACTATCTTGATTCCTTTGGAGAATCATCAAAGACAGGCAAGCAAATTGGGGGAGATGTTCTTTCAGACAAAAAAACATTTTTGCTCATACGAGCTTACGAAATTGCCAACACCGAAGAAAGAAAAATTTTGGATCAATACATCGGCAACATCAATGCTGATCCGACCGAAAAAGTGAATACCATACTTTCGTTATTCAAGAAACTACGCGTGGATGCGGATGTAAAAAATAGAGCACAACATTTCCTTGATCGAGCATTCGAATCGTTGAATGCGCTTGATGTAAATGAAGCAAGAAAAATTCACATTTGCAATCTTGCAGAAAGTATCTCCACGAGGACTCATTGAACCCTTTTTCGCCGATATCCTTTTGTGATAGCCCCTTGCTATTCTGCGAAGAAATTATTTTGAGCTAAGTTTATTGACCACGCCATCGAAGACTTTACCATCTGCTCTGGTGAAAATGTAATAGAATACTCCATCTTCCAGATTGCCTCCATTCCAATTATTGTTGTAGTTTTTATCGTGAAATACCAAATTTCCCCAACGATTGAATATCTTCAAATCACTATCTGGATATCCTTCAATTCCATAAATGTGAAAGAAGTCATTTTTGCCATTTCCATCAGGTGTGAAGATGTTAGGAACAATGGTTTCACATACCCTTGAATCGAATGTAACAGTACCGGTGGAACCGCATTGATCAGTGAATGTAATGGTGTAAATTCCGTCAAACAAAGGTGTAAAGCCATAATTAAACATCGTCAAGGAATCTTGAGGATAGTTAACTGTATAGGGAACGCCGCCACCTCTGGCCAGTGTGCCTGTATATATTCCAAAACACGCATTGAAATTTGGAGCAACAATAAATGGTGTAGGTTCAATTACATTAAAATCATCACCAAAGCTGGTTCCACAAAAATCAATCACAGTCAGTGAATAGGGTCCCGCACTGCCTGGAGTATATGAAGCAGTAGATAATGTCTCGCCTGATGACCATGCATACTGAAAAGGTGGAAAACCTTCACTGATTTGTGCATTGCTAACACCAACATTGCCGCAAACAAAAACGTCATCGACTATTACTGATGGCAAATTATAATCGAGTAAATCCAACGAGGTCGTAGCCGTATCCAAAAGACCATCAGAATTCAAGTAGATAAGACTGATGATCATCGATTCAGTTCCTTCAACGAGATTATCAGCAAATGTTGAAATCGGAATCTCAACTGATTCATCTGTCAGAACGAGTGTCGAGGGAATGGACTCATAATCGACTCCGTTGATGGCGATACCACTGGTTTCAAGTGTAACAGTCAATCCTTCCGTGAGACAACCCGGAGGATGAATAACAAGCGTTCCTTGTATACAACCTTCAAGTAGAACTGCATCACCAAGAATTGGAGATGGATCCACAACATTTGCTTCAATGAAAGAACCGGCAACTTCAAAACTTCCCTCTTTCAAAAACACAGCAGAATCAAAAATGGTATCCGATACATCTGCAAGTGCCAGTTTGATATGATATGTTTCGCCGCATTCCAATCCTTCATAGTATGCAGTGAGAATGACAGTGAGACCATCGTATTGCACATAAACACCGCTACCGTTATACGGAGCATCTCCTCCAATTCCATTGTATATGTAGAACTCACAAAAATTGCAATTGGGGTCACCCACGGGTGCGAGTCCGTCACAACCGGCGTTGAGGTTTGCGATAGATACAAACTGCGTTGACCCGGGAATGAGTGCGATATTGACGCCAGCATTGCTGAAAGTTCCGGCAATGCCCGGACCGGAAAGGAAGAAACCAAATACATCGCTCACATCACTACAATCTCCTGCTCCTGTATATTCAGGATATTCATCAGAAGCAAATACATATTGAAACGAAACAGAGCTGCCTGTAGCAACGAAGTCAAACTCCAAAATTGCGGCATCATTATGTGATGCGCCATCCAATAAATCCAGATCAGCATCTGTTGCACCAAAATTTCCACCACCCAAAGAAGAGCTTCCGGAATTATTCGGACCAATAGCATTTTGAATATCGCCTGTCGCGAGCATGATTCCCGATTGAATGCCAACATTGGCATTTGCAGAATTGAACGATCCTATTTGGTTAGAAGCGCCAGTGAATGTCACGTTGGAAAATTCAACATTCGGGCCCAAAAGCATCGCAATTGCCTGAGCGGTTGTAATTGAATTGTCCACCACCAATTGGCCTTGGGCACCAAATGAAATGCAACTGATTATAGCAGCAAGGGAAAATAGTTTAAACTTCATACTCGTTTGAATTCTTGTTATCAATATGATGGCTACAAAAGACAGACGAAAGTTGCCCGCTATCTCAAAATAGTTACGGCCCCATTTCGCTCGATGATTTTGTCTCTTTCATCGATTGCCACAATAGTAAACGGATAAACGCCATCCTGCAAATAATATCCTCCATTTCTCACAGATCCGTCCCATGGAATGGCAATGTCCTTTGAGTGAAAAACAATGTCACCCCATTTGGAGAAAATAGTCATCTCAAAGAACTTCAAATCGTGACCAAGTACAAAGAAAAAGTCGTTGATCCCATCGTTATCCGGAGTGAAACTATTGGGTACATACAAAGCTCCCAGTGGATGATATTCCTGACCAATTCTTCTGACACAACCAGAATCGGCCCAGGCAGAAAGAGTGACTGTCCAATTCTCCACCGAATTAAAAATATGCACCGGATTCTCTTCAAAAGAAATAGTTCCATCGCTGAATTCCCACTGGAAAAAATTCGCATCGGGAGTTGTATTGACGAATGAAACCGTAAAATCATCGAGAAAAGTTGCTGTGAAATTTGGATTAACGTCCAATACCCTGATTAGCAATTGAGCTGTACCAACATTTCCACATTGGTCACGAGCAATAAAAGTATATTGAGTAGATGACTGCGGAGCTACAGTAGTGGTGGCGTTTCCACCGCTAATACCTTCCCATTCATAAGTCATTCCTCCTACTCCACCCGTAGACGATCCGGAAATCATCACGGCATCATTGACACAAATGGATTTGTCGCCAGAGGTAGTGGCTGTAACAGGAACAGGAGGAATCATAATTTGCATTTGATCCGAAGCTGTATTGCCGCATTGATCTGTCACCGTGAGTGAAATATTTACATTTTCCTGTGAAGAATAAACTGTATTCGCCGCACCGGAAAACACTCCTGTGTTACTCGCCCATTGATAAGTGAAATTTCCGACGCCACCTGAAGCAATTGCCACTAAAGGAGTTTGAGTGATGCAATTGGTAACCACGTCTGCACCGGCATCCACAGTAACTGCAACCGCCGGAACACTCACCTGCAGCATATCCGAAACAGAATTTCCACATTG
This sequence comes from Flavobacteriales bacterium, assembly GCA_043748015.1. Classification (GTDB taxonomy): domain Bacteria; phylum Bacteroidota; class Bacteroidia; order Flavobacteriales_D; family Sanyastnellaceae; genus JAIBBG01. The sequence goes on along the minus strand of JAYTOA010000035.1, from coordinate 4,048 downwards.
ATCAGACACCGTGAAAACTACAGACGAGTTTTGAAGATAGTAATGATTGAAAGTAGCCTGACTGCCGCTATTCTCACCATTCACTTGCCAGGAATAAGTGTAATTTCCAACACCTCCAAATGGATAGCCATTCAGTGAAACCTGATCGATGCATTGCACAACAATGTCATTTCCGATGTCAGCACTCATGGCCATTTGCGGCACGACAAAAGCAATCATATCAGACGCCGTATTTCCACATTGATCATTTACAACCAAAGAAACGTTTGCGTTCACTACTGTCTGGTAAGTGATCTGAGGAGCCGTTCCAAGATTGGAAGATTGTGAATTCCATGCATAGGAGTAATTTCCAAATCCACCACTAATAATTGGAACAAGTACGCTTTGATCAAGACAAGAAACAGTAAGGTCACTTCCTAGATCAACTGAAACCGGCGCGGGAGGAACATTCAAAACAATCAGATCATTGCCAACGTTACCGCATTGATCTGTAACAGCAAGATTCACATTCGTGGTCTGACCAACTTGCATTGTCAATTGGCTATTGACGCCAAGATTTGCAGTTCCGTTATTCCATTGATAAGCATAGTTTCCCACACCACCGGAAACCGTAGGAACAAGGATACTCTGCACAAGACAATTCACTGTGAGATCATTTCCAAGATTTACAGAAACAGGTGCAGCAGGAATGTTGATCGTCACGACATCTGTTCCTGTACTACCACATTCATCCGTAACAGCTAGCGTCACATTTGTATTCTGATTTACCTGCATAGATAGCTGAGTAGCCGATCCAAGATTTGCTGTACCTGAAGTCCATGAATAAGTGTGCTCACCAGTACCTCCGCTGACAAGAGGAATCAACACATTTTGATCGAGACAAGTTGCGGTAATATCAGTTCCAAGATCAACGATAACAGGAACAGGAGGATATGTCACCAAGACAAGATCATTGGCGGCTACACCACAAATGTCAGTCACTGTAAGACCAATATTCTGAGTTGTGCTTTGCATGAAACTCACTGTAGGAGTAGTTGCAAGAGCCACACCAGCGGATGTCCATGTGTAGGAATAATCGCCGAACCCACCGCTGACAACAGGTTCAATAGTGACCTGATCAAGACAAGTTGAAATGATATCGGGACCAAGATTGACAATTAACGGAGGATTCGTAACAAACACAACATTGATCACTCCATTCACAGGAGTTACACCGCACGTATCAGAAACAGTAAAACTATATGATGTATTCTGCGTCGGATAAGTAGATTGTTGCGTTCCCGTAAATCCGTTACTCCATAAAAAGTGATAATTACCAAGACCTCCGGATACCAGCGGTTCCAACAAGGCTTGTTCTCCACAATTGATATTAACGTTTGGCGTGACGACTTCAAGAGCCGGCAGATCAGAAATAGCGACTTCAATGCTGGCATCCATGTTTCCGCAACCATTATTCAATACAGTCAGCGTAAAAGTTTCCAACCCTTCGAGCACTGCATCCTGAATGGCAATGAGGTCGATGGTCACAGTAGAAACATTGGCCGGAAAAACAATTTGTGGCACAATCGTTTGAAAATCCACTCCATTCACAGCTGTTCCGGTGAACGTGAGATCATACGCTTGCTGAATATTGAGATTTCCGCTTCTGGTGAAGGAAATATGAGCAGGATCACACCCTTCATACAATCCTCCGCTCGCCGGACCAAGATTCGGTGCCGTGAAATCGACCTGAAGTTCATTGCTATGAAAACTGCCGGCTTCAAGAAACACCCATGAATCATAAGCTCCATCAGATGCATCTCCAATAGCAATTTTAATGTGATACGGCTGTCCACATTGCACCAGTGAAAACGCTGTGAGAACTGTAGTGAAACCATCCGCCTGGATATTGGCGACATTGTTCGTGTTACTCACATAGTACTGACTATTGGTAGTAGCATTGACATTGTTGATGGCGATAGATGTGTTGGTATTTGGAATTAACGCGATGTTGCGGGCATTGCCGGTATATGGTCCGGTGATTCCGGGTCCACTGAGAAAAAATCCAAAAGCATCATTGATAGATCCCACCCATTCGGGATATTCTTCAGAACCAAAAACGTATTTGAAAAATAAACTATCGCCGGTAGGTATAAAGTCGAATTGAAGGACTGCTGTATTGTTCAATGCCATTCCACTCAACTGCGCCAGATCGATGTCACTCACGTTATCTGTAGTATTTGGCGGACCCAGTGACGAAGCGCCTGTGTTGTTCGGACCTGCAGCGGCGTTTACGTTTCCGGTGCCGATGACAACACCGTTGCCAATTCCCAATCCGCAATTGGTACAAACAAAAGAACCTACTTGTTGATTAGAACCTTGAAACGTGATATTGGTTGCCGTAACTCCCGTTCCCAATAATGTATTCTGAACGGCATTTGACGCTGTGACAGCATTATTGATAACCAACTGTGCATTGGCAAACCATGCAGTAGCAAAAACGAAAACAATGGATATGACTATCGTCCGCCAGCTCTGTCTTGGATTCATTTCGGTTGGGTAATTAACAACGAGTCGCTAAAGTAGTAAGGATATACTATTTGTGACGAAAGGTTTGTGCCAAAGGTTGCAAGGCCATTAATTTTGACCATATGCAGGAAGTGATCAGAATTGAAGCCCTCACGAAGTTTTACAAAATCGGTACAGAAATCATCAAAGCTCTTAATGGCGTGGATCTCGTGATTCGCAAAAATGAATATGTAGCGCTGATGGGTCCTTCCGGTTCGGGAAAAAGTACCATCATGAACATCATCGGATGTCTGGATACGCCCACGAGCGGCCGCTACTTCCTCAATGGTCCGGATGTCGCCAGACTAGAAGATTCGCAACTTGCAGAAATCCGTAACAAAGAAATCGGCTTCATTTTCCAGACCTTCAATTTGCTTCCGCGATATACTGCGCTCGACAATGTGGCCCTGCCACTGGTATACGCCGGAAAGAATAAGGCAACACGCACCAAGCGCGCAAAAGACGTACTCACGCAAGTTGGACTTGCCGATAGAATGACGCATCAACCCAACGAACTTTCAGGAGGACAAAGACAACGCGTTGCTGTTGCGCGCGCGCTCGTCAATCATCCTTCCATCATTCTTGCCGATGAACCAACGGGAAATCTCGATACAAAAACAAGTCATGAGATCATGCGACTCTTCGATGAAATTCACAAAGCCGGCAATACCATCATCATCGTCACGCACGAGGAAGACATTGCACGCATGGCGCATCGCATAGTAAGGCTTCGCGACGGAGTTGTTGAAAGTGATGAGGTCAATATTCCACAAGCCATACCAGAGGAGGGTCAATAGTTCCTGGTTCATTGTTCCTAGTTCGCGAGCTGGCAGTTGGTTTGTTTGCAAGAGCATTTGCATTGCAATGTCTGGTCTAATTCGAGCGATACACGATGCGCGTGGAATTCATGGAAAAAAATCCGTTACACAATAGTTAAAGCGATTTGATTGTCGTTGGCATTGCGTGTAGTGTTGTGATCAGTCATCGATAAAGAGAATATATCAAGAGCGTTGAAGACAATTTCTACGATCCAAACCAATTCAGTCGCAATTAAAAATCTACTAAAATTTAGATTTTTGTATTGCTGCTTTTGAAAAATGAATACACTTGCTTCACTTTATAAATCCTTTATCAAATCCAATGAAAAACTCTTCAACCCTACTACGCTTGAATTTAGTGATACGTAATTGATCAATGTCGCACCCATGTTTTGAATGATTCACAAAAACCAAATGCGATGCAGCGCCCATTGCTATTGAATCTCTTGAACGCTTTCAGCAGTGACAATTACCGAAACTTCATGGCTGAAAGCCTGACCAAGGCGCAGGCACGGGTAGCAAACCCGCGCCATCGGGAGACCTATTGTATCCGAGGATCTAAGTGTTGCAAAAGCGTTTTTTTTTACCAAAACACGTTAAACGATGAGACAAACTGCTGCTATATTGATAATTGCTCTTCTGATATCATGTAGGAAAAATACGTATGAATATGACGGAGAAGG
>JAYTOA010000034.1:0-30024 GCA_043748015.1 Flavobacteriales bacterium | reverse complement strand
TATTCATTGGACATGTCTTTGAAAACTACTAATCTATAATTCTCGGGATGTATACCTTGTTTCATTGTCTTGTAATTCTTGAAATGGGCGGCAAATATACGCAGCTCATCTAAACTTCAAAGCTTTGCAGTAAAAAAAGCTCTGATTTCGCTTCGACATTTGCGGGAATCTGTCATTTTTCTCTGCATCTGCCTGTAGAAGCAGGCTTTATGCCTTCACTACTCCTGTTTCTTGCGCGACATTGGTTTTGCTAATGGCACCAAATCCTCCTTCCACTTCTGAGAAATTGCGGTAACCCCGTGCCTGCAAAATCGATGCTGCCATCATACTGCGATAACCTCCTTGACAATGCAGGAAAAAATGCTTTTCCGGATTGATGTCACGGATCCAGTTATTGATGTCCGAAAGTGTCTTGTATTCAGCGTAAGCAACATGTCCACCTGCGAACTCGCTTTCCTTGCGGACATCCAAAACTGCAGATATCCCCGGCATCCATTCAGAAGCAAAAACCTCCGGCGTGATACGATTCACTCTATCTATTTCCCTGCCACTTGCCATCCATGCGTTGAATCCTCCTTCTAAATGTCCAAGCAAATTATCGAATCCAACTCTGCTCAATCGCATCACCGTCTCTTCTTCCTTTCCTTCGTCGGTTACCAGCAATAACGGCTGATTCACGTTTGCTATCAATGAACCAACCCATGGGGCAAAATCTCCACTCAGTCCGATACTGATCGATTGTGGAATAAAGCCTTTCCAGAATTCTCCGGCACTTCTCGTGTCAAGGATCATCGCATCTGTTGATTCAGCAATCAACTCAAATTGATCGACTGTCAGCGCCTGCAACCCCTTATTCATTACTGATTCATAACTTTCATAGCCTTTCTTATTCATCGCAACATTCATCGGGAAATAAGCAGGCGGTGGTAAAAGTCCATCTGTAACTGCCTTGATGAAACTTTCTTTATTGGGTTGACGCAAAGCGTAATTCATTTCTTTCTGTTGACCAAGCGTTCCCATTGTTTCCTTCATCATATTTTTTCCGCAAGCACTGCCAGCTCCATGCGCCGGATAAACAATTACATCATCGCTCAAAGGCATGATTTTATTCATCAGACTTTCATACAAAAAACCAGCTAGATCTTCCATTGACATGTCAGCGGCTTTTTGCGCCAGATCCGGACGACCTACATCGCCGAGGAACAATGTATCCCCTGAGAAAATGCAATGGTCTTTTCCGTTTTCATCTTTCAACAGATAAACACTGCTCTCCATCGTGTGACCAGGAGTGTGAAGCACTTTGATGGTGAGTTTTCCAAGTTTGAATTCTTGTCCATCCGAGGCAATGATTGCGTCAAACTCAGGATTGGCAAGTGGTCCGTAAATGATTGGCGCGCCCGTTTTCTTGCTTAAATCAATATGACCTGAAACAAAGTCGGCGTGAAAATGTGTTTCGAAAATGTATTTCAATTTCACTCCATCTCTTTGTAAGCGATCGAGATATGGCTGTACTTCTCGCAGCGGATCAATGATGGCTGCCTCGCCTTCACTCGTTATATAATAAGCGCCTTGTGCAAGACAACCTGTGTAAATCTGTTCAATATTCATCTTGAAGTTTTATGTGACAAAATTAATGTTCACATAGCGTCAAAAAGGATGACAGATGTCAATACGCGTCGTTGTAAGTATTAGCAAACTCAAAAACTTATCGCTAAAAATATTGAAAGTACAACTTTAGGTGATAGAAACGCCATCAGCATTCATAGCCACTTTGATCACTTTACCGCGAAACAATACATTGAATGAATATGCTTTCCATTGCTTGGGCAACATCGGATTGAAAACAAGTTCATCATTCTGCAATCGCATGCCACCAAACCCTTGCACAATGCTCATCCATGTGCCGGCCATACTTGTGATGTGCAAACCTTCATGCGCTTCATGATTGTAGTCATCCAAATCGAGTCGCGATGTACGCACATACATTTCGTAGGCCTTCTCTTCATAACCCAACTTTGCAGCGAGTATAGAATGCACGCAAGGTGAAAGCGAACTCTCATGCACTGTCATCGGCTCGTAGAAATCGAAATTGTCTTTGATTATTTGCTCAGCAAATTGATCTTCGAAAAAATACAAGCCTTGCAATACATCTGCTTGCTTAATGAAACAGGAACGAAGAATGCGATCCCAACTCCAATGCTGATTGATTGGACGCTCAGCATCATTCAGTTGTGAAGCCTGCATCAGCTCCTTATCCATGAAACCGTCTTGCTGCAAGTAAATATTGGTTCCCTCCAGCTTTCCGAAATACATATTGTCAACGATGTGATTCCATTTCTTCGTTTCGTTCGCTTCATCAAAACTGTATTTCTTAAACTTATCTTTCAGCAATCCTACATTTTCATTTCTTAAAAACGCAATGACTTCCATGCAATACTTCATGCACCAGATGGCGAAATAACTCGTGTACCAATTGTTGTTGACGTTGTTCTCGTATTCATTCGGACCTGTTACACCATGCATCACATATTGCTTTTTCGCTTCACTCCAATGCACGCGTTGTGACCAGAAACGAGCTATCGCCATCAATACATCAATTCCGTATTCGCTGAGATAAGTAGTGTCTCCGGTGTATCGCACGTAATTAAAAATGGCGTAAGCGATAGCGCCGTTGCGATGCAATTCTTCAAAGGTGATCTCCCATTCATTGTGACATTCTTCGCCGTTCATCGTCACCATCGGATACAATGCAGCGCCATTTGTGAAGCCTAATTTCTGCGCGTTATCAATAGCGCGATGTAAATGATTGTATCGATAAACAAGCAACTGACGTGCAACATGCTGGTCTTTGGTGCTCATGTAAAATGGAAGACAATAGGCTTCTGTATCCCAATAAGTAGAACCGCCATACTTCTCTCCTGTGAATCCTTTCGGTCCAATGTTGAGGCGTGAATCTTCACCTGTATATGTTTGATTCAAATGAAAAATGTTGAAGCGAATGGCTTGCTGCGCTTCATCATCGCCTTCTATCACAATGTCGGCGAGCTTCCATATCTCATTCCACTTTGCAATTTGATCTGCAAGCATCTTGTCAAATCCGCTGTTGAATGCGCGATGAACAGCCTTCTTCGACATGTTCATCAAATCGGATTTGTTATAGTTAAGTGAAGAAAGTACACTTACATATTTGATAAGCGTGATTGTATCACCTTGATTGAGCCCCTTCTCAAAATTGTTCTCCGCATAAAAATCTTTCGAGGAATGATGATAAGTCGGTTGCACTTCTTTCCCCTTTAGAAACACTTGCAACTTCATTCCAACCGCAACATCGAATTCAGTCTTTCTTGTTTGCGTGATGACATATCCTTCACCATTGGATGATTCTTGCGCAATGGGCTCCCAGAATTTTTCGTCATAATTTGAATCATGGTTGTGAACGTCGCCATCGAGATAAGGCTGAAACTTAATCATGCCTGTGAAGTTCAACGGTGTCACTGAATAATTGACAACAGCCGTTTCATCGTCGGCCATGGAACAAAATCTCATGGCCTCCACATGTACTTTTTTTCCTGATGGCATTTCAATGTCGAAAGTCCGAAACAGATATCCCTCTTTCATATTCAGCTCACGACGAAAATTAGAAGTGATACATGTTGCAAAATCTAGTTCTTCATCATCCACCCAAACATGAATGCCTATCCAATTGGTGCTGTTGAGCACCTTCGCAAAATATTCGGGATAACCATTTTTCCACCATCCTACGCGGGTTTTATCGGGATAGTAAACACCGGCAACATAACTTCCCTGCAACGATGGTCCGGTAAATTTCTCTTCGTGATTGGCGCGTTGACCAAAGCGACCATTACCAATAGAAAACATACTTTCCGAAGAACGATGATGCTTGCGCTTGAATCCCTCTTCAATAATTTTCCACGGATCTGTTATCAGGTACTTTATCATATTGACTTCAATGGGTATTTGTGTGAATTAAAAGTGGTCAACAAACTTCTGACATCACCTCTATTTCCGGTTTCAATTTTCGCGGCCAAATTAGGGAAAGTGTACAACATACACGAAGTATGTTTTGAAGTGATTTCCACGCATTATTGACATTGTGAAAACTAAATTTCACATGCGAGTTTCGTCCCATCGGAAATGGCGCGCTTGGCATCCAGTTCACCGGCTTCTTTAGCACCTCCAATGATGTGCACTTTACGACCTATAGCCATCATGCCTTCATAAAGCGTGCGCTCACTTTCTTGGCCGGCACACACGATAACATTGTCGGCTTCGATGGTGATGTCTTTGCCATCTCTCACGAGTTCAATACCTGTGGAAGTGATGCGCTTGTACTCAATGCCATCCATGTACGTCACGCCGTACTTCTTCAATTCTTCGCGGTGAATCCACGCTGTTGTTTTTCCTAAAGCTGCACCGGGCTTTCCTTTTTTGCGTTGAAGAATGGTAATATTCTTCTCCGGTTTTTCATGTTGAGAATGCTTCTCTACACCACCGCGATGCGAAAGTGTTGCATCAATATTCCACCTGTCGATAAATTCTCTTTTCGCTTCGGGTTCACTTCCTTTGAGAAGAAACATAGCGGTATCAATTCCAATTCCCCCGGCGCCGATGATGACGACATTTTTTCCCGTCGACAACTTATCGCGCAACACATTTGGATAACTCAACACGTGCGGCAAGTCAATTCCTTCAATGCGAATTTTTCTCGGATGAACACCTGATGAAAAAACGACTTCATCAAATTGCGCAGCATCGCTCATCTCAAATTTTCTATTGAGAAATATTTGAACGTTATACTTCGACATCATCACACGGTAGTATCGAAGTGTTTCGTAAAATTCTTCTTTACCGCTCACCACTTTGGCCATGTTTAATTGACCACCAATCTCACTCGCGCTTTCAAAAAGTGAAACGTGGTGACCTCGCTGTGCAGCTGTTACCGCGAATGAAAGTCCCGCAGGACCGGCGCCTACCACTGCAATATTTTTCTTTGTGGTTGTAGGAGTAATTTTCCATTCTGTCTCTTTACAAGCAAAAGGATTCACCAGACACGTCGCTACTTTTTGTTTGAAGATGTGATCGAGACAAGCTTGATTGCAGGCAATACAAGTATTGATCTCATCGCTTTTTCCTGCAGTTGCTTTCATCACGAAATTCGGATCGGCGAGAAAAGGTCGCGCCATGGAAACCATGTCGGCAAAACCTTCTTCAATTATTTTTTCCGCCAGTTCAGGTGTGTTGATTCTGTTCGTGGTGATCAATGGAATTTTCACTTTGCCCATGAGACTTTTCGTCACCCATGTGTAAGCACCGCGCGGCACCATCTGCGCGATGGTAGGTATGCGCGCTTCGTGCCAACCGATGCCGGTATTGATGATGGATGCGCCGGCTTTTTCGATAGCGATCGCGAGCTTTTCCACTTCCTCACTCGACTGACCATCGTCCACCAGGTCGAGCATGGACAAGCGATAGATGATGATGAAATCTTCTCCGACAGCTTCGCGAATACCGCGAACAATCTCCACCGGAAACTTCATTCTGTTTTCATAACTGCCACCCCAGCGATCCGTGCGTTGATTCGTGCGCGTCACCAGAAATTGATTGATGAGATAACCTTCACTGCCCATCACTTCCACACCATCATAACCCGCGCGCTTGGCAAGTTTCGCTGCACGTATAAAATTGCTGATGGTTTTTTTCACGAGCCATGAAGGCATCTTCCATGGCTTGAATGGAGAAATGGGCGCTTTGATTCTAGATGGCGCGACAGATAATGGATGGTACGCATAACGACCGGCATGCAGTATCTGCATGCAAATTTTTCCGCCTTCATCATGCACTGCTTGAGTAATTTTCTTGTGCTTATCCGACTCCGAATTGTTCGTCATCTTTGATGCGAAAGGAGTAAGTCGACCAAAAATATCCGGAGAAATTCCACCGGTGACAATCAGTCCAACACCACCTCTTGCACGCTCTGCGTAAAACGCCGCGAGTTTATCAAATCCATTTTTCTCCTCCTCCAAACCTGTGTGCATAGAACCCATGAGCACGCGGTTTTTGAGCGTCGTAGTTCCCACGTTGAGTGGTGAGAGGAGTTTCGGGAAGAACATAGGAGTATAAAGTGTAATAATAAAGTAGAATTGAGGTGACTTCATGATCTGTGACGATGAATTTTCCATCTTTGCGCTAACTAATTCACACACCATGATAAACGAAGCACTCATAGCCCGCATGCGAGATCATTTTCTCGCACGAAAAGTAAAAAATGAAGAGAAACGCATGTTCGGTGGCGTAGCTTTTATGATTCGCGGCAACATGTGTGTGGGTGTCACCAACAAAGGTGAACTCATGGTGCGCATTCATCCTGATGAACATGCCAAAGCCATCAAGAAACCGGGCGCTCGCCCTATGGAATATGGCCACGGACCCATGCCCGGATTTCTGTTCATCACAGAAGAAGGATCAACTGCTGACAGTGATCTGCATGGCTGGATTGAACTCTGTTTGAAGTACAATGCTATGATGCCAGAGAAGAAAGCGGGTGAGAAAAAAAGCACGAAAAAGAAAGTGGTGGCGGTGAAAAGTCCTACTAAAAAAGCTGCTCCGAAAAAGGCAGTTATAAAGAAAGAATTGGCGAAGAAAGTAATAGCGAAAAAGACTGCGACAAAAAAATCTGTTGTGAAGAAAGGTACAGTGAAAAAGACTGTTGCTAAAAAAACGATTGTAAAAAAAGCATCCGCGAAAAAATTCGATGCGAAGAAAGTTGATGCGAAAAAGTCTGTTGCGAAAAAAGCAGCCGCGAATAAATCCGTTGCGAAAGAGGTTGCAGCGAAGAAGACTATGGCGAAGAAGGGTGCTGCGAAAAGATAGTTTCGAAAAAATCAAACGTGCAAAAGATGTAACTCCGAATCTATACTTTGGTAATTTTCATTGCAGGAAAAGTACGGGCGGCAGACATTCGATGGACAAGGGAGATTCCTCGCTTCGCATCGGAATGACAATCGATCTCGTCAACGAGAGGGGCGGATGGGCGCGCTTCGTGCGCCCATCCGCCCCTCCTCCACACGCCAAAAGCTGTCATTCCAAAGCGCAGCGAGGAATGTCCTTTGAGTGACTAAAGTGTAAATTTATTCAAAACTCAATTCATCAAAAACGGTCGAATGAGCTCATTCATTTTGAGAATTGTCATGCCTTCGAGTGATGGAATCACAGCATGTGCCTTGCCCAGAATACTTGGATCACCCAGAGCAATGCAATAAAATCCTCCCGCGATTGCGGCTTCAACTCCACTCATAGCATCTTCGAAAACAACGATCTCCATTGGTTCTATTCCCAACTCCGATGCGCCTCGTTCAAATACTTCCGGATGTGGTTTTGACATGTGAATCTTGTTGCCGTCGATGATGGTTTCGAAATAAGAGAGAATTCCCATTTTTTCGAGCAAATGAATAGCGTTTTTTGATGATGAACCGAGTCCTATTTTGATACCGGCTTTGTGAAGTTCAGTAATGAAATCCATCACGCCGGGAAGCATGTCCGAAGGATCTACTTCCTCCACATATTCCAGGAACCACTTGTTCTTCAACTCCATCAATTCAATCTTCTTCTGATTGTTCAACACAAGATGTCCCCAAGCAAGAATCTTCTCCAATGAGTCCACGCGGCTGATACCTTTCAACTCTTCATTTTCTTTTTCGGTAAATTCTATACTGAGTGAATCTGCAAGGCGATGCCAAGCCTTGAAGTGAAATTTTGCAGTGTCAACGATGACACCATCCATATCAAATAAACATGCTTTGATCATTCGCAATGATTCTTTTTGAATTTTAAGCCTTTGAAAAAAATCTTCTTAATTCTTCCTGACAGATGCTTCCATTCGGATCATCCCGATGATGAGCAACTCGGCACTCGCTGGATTCGAAGCCAATGGAATATTGTGCTTTATGCACGCCTTCACCAATGCAATCATATCGGCTTCATAATCCTGAATAATTTCCGGATCGCGAAAAAATATCACAAGCCCGATATCGCCGTTATTGACTCTCTCAGTGATCTCTTTATAGCCGCCCTGACGACCGGGATGCACGTGTTCCATCTCTACTTTCAATGCTTCACGCTCAACGAATGATGCGGTCAGACCGGTAGCGATGAGTTTCCTTCCCCACAACCAATCCTGGCGCTCTTTGAGGAATGAAACCAGTGTCGGCTTCATCTTGTCATGCGCTATGACGCATATTTTTTTATCCATTGTAGGGCAATTTTACATCAGCAATTAAAGGTCAATCTACGAAGGATATCAACCCACCAACGCAGGTAGTTTATATCTCACGTGATAAGCTACAAGCGCATCGATAGGTTTATGGATGATGCGACCCAGTTTGATACCGGTTTCTTGCGCGGCACGCTCAAGACAATCGGAAAAATAATTGCCAATACTTCCGATGAAGTGCGTCGGAACTTCTTTGTACTGTGGAAAGCACTTCACATGAATATTGATAAAGTGAATCATGCCTTTGATGATCCAGTTCTGAACATGCGGATGATCATGATGCTCACCGATAAACTTCATGAACGATGCGAGATAAACATTGGCGTTTGGTTCACGATAAATCTTGTTGATGATTTCGTCTTTCGTCGGAGCATATTTTTCCTCAAATGACATGCGCAGATCTTCAGGAAGCTTTTTGTAAAAATATTCTTGCAATAAAATTTTTCCATAATAACTTCCGCTGGCTTCATCGCCGAGGATGTAAGCGAGAGATGGAATCACTTCCATGACATTTTCGCCGTCGAAAAAACATGAGTTGCTACCCGTGCCGAGTATGCATGCAATGCATGGTTCTCCGTCATAGGCAGCCATGGCTGAACCAAGCTGGTCGTGATCAACAAGAATTTCTGCATTGGTGAAAACGCGCGATAATCCATTGTGCATGATGCCACACATTTCTTTGGTACTGCTTCCTGCGCCATAGAAAAAAATATGATTCACTTTAGTTGCTATGGCACTGAGTGATTCATTCTCCCGAATGGCTTTCTCCGTAACCTCCGGACTATGGAAGTATGGATTCAAACCCATCGTTTCAAATTCCCCGAGCAACTTTCCCTTCTCATCAATCAATGCCCAATCGCTTTTTGTCGATCCGCTGTCTACTATAAGTATCATTTTCTTAATGTTGTTGTCGTTCGTCATCTTCGTCATTTTTTGCTGTGTCATTTACCGCATAACAGACGGAGGATTCCAATCGCCCACGGCAATCAGAAGTATCATTACTTTATCTTCAAAACAAGGTCACAAACCCTTTCGGAGTATCCTGCCTCGTTATCATACCATCCCATCACCTTCACAAGGTTGCCATTGGCAGAGGTTAGCTCAGCATCAAAAATGCATGAGTGCACATTGCCCACGATATCCACTGAAACTATTGGATCTGTGCAATACTCAAGAATACCTTTCATCGTAGTTTCCGATGCCTTTTTCATGGCCGCGTTCACTTCTTCGACTGTCACATCGCGACTGAGAATTGCAACAAGATCCGTAAGAGATCCGTCCGGTGTTGGTACACGCACAGCAACACCATCGAGTTTTCCTTTCAAAGTTGGAAGTACTTCACCAACTGCCTTTGCAGCACCGGTAGAAGTTGGAACCATGCTCAACGCTGCTGCACGCGCTCTGCGCAAATCTTTGTGCGGCGCATCCTGTAGACGTTGGTCAGCTGTGTATGCATGAATGGTGGTGATATAACCTTTCTCAATTCCAAATGCGTCGTTCAACACTTTTGCCATCGGAGCAAGACAATTTGTTGTGCATGATGCATTGCTGATGATGACGTCTTCTGCAACCATCTCATTGTCATTCACACCCAGTACAATCGTCTTTATTCCACCTGATGCAGGTGCGCTGATGATTACTTTTTTCGCACCTGCAGTGATATGTTTTGATGCACTTTCCTTATCCGTGAAAAAGCCGGTAGACTCAATCACCACATCTACGCCGTGATCCTTCCAAGGCAACAATCCCGGATCTTTCTGCGCATACACTTTCACTGCTTTTCCATTCACGACAATACTGTCGGAAGTAGCTTCAACTTTCATGGAGAAGCGTCCATGGACACTATCATACTTCAGTAAATGCGCGAGTGTCTTCACGTCTGTGAGATCATTGATGGCGACAATTTCAACTTCACCTTTCAGCATGAGGCTGCGGAAACACATTCTACCGATTCTTCCGAAACCGTTGATTGCTACTTTTTTCATTATTGCTATTACTTTTTAATTCAATTGCTGACCTTTCAACTGGTCAAGCATTATTTTTATATCGAGAGTATTCTTGCAATGCGCAACTCATCTCGATTGGGTAAATGTCTTTGCCCTATGGCATCAGCCAATGGAGTATAAGTTTCGCGATCATTCACGATACCAATCATCACATCTTTTCTTCCTTCCAGCAAACCTTCAACGGCAGCAACACCCATACGCGAAGCCATTACGCGATCATAACATGAAGGCGCCCCGCCTCGTTGCAAGTGACCAAGAACTGAAACACGCGTTTCATATTCGCTATACCTTTCGGTTACTTCTTGAGCAATCTTATAAGCACCACCGCTTTTAGTACCTTCCGCAACGATGACGATCGAACTTGATTTACCGCTTTCTTCACTTGCTTTCAAAGTTTGAACGAGATCGTCGATACTCATTTCATCTTCTGGTAATACAATGGCGATGGCACCTGTTGCGATACCTGCTTTCAACGCAATGAACCCGCTATCGCGTCCCATTACTTCCACAAAGAACAATCTATTGTGAGATGTTGCAGTATCTCTTATTTTATCTACCGCATCCACAACAGTATTTGTCGCAGTGTCGAATCCAATGCAATGATCAGATCCGAAAAGATCGTTGTCGATGGATCCCGGAACTCCCATCACTGGAATACCAAATTCCTGATAAAAAATATGTGCGCCTGTGAACGTTCCGTTGCCACCGATGGCAATCAACGCATCAACATTGTGCTTCTTCATGTTGTCATAAGCGCGCTGTCGACCGGCTTTTTCCATGAAATCCATGCAACGCGAACTCTTTAGTATTGTACCGCCGCGACCTAGTATTCGCGCAACAGAACGCTCATTCAATTTCTTAAAGTCACCGTCAATCATTCCTTGATATCCCTGGAAAATTCCTTCGACCTCGATATTGCGATAAACGCATGTTCGCACCACAGCCCTGATGGCGGCATTCATTCCGGGTGCATCGCCTCCACTTGTAAGTACTCCGATTTTCATTTTCAACTTTGTCTTAAAACGAATTTCACTTCAATCAGATTTTCGCCTTTCCAATATATCGGGCAAAGGTAAGTGTATTTTGTACACTAAGTATGTTCTTTTCTCAATTGGCCAATCCATTCCCCACATTTTCATGTGAATAGCGAAAAAATCAATGTGATGCAGCAACTTCTTTATCTGCTTCAATACCCTGCGCACGCAAAATGCGACGCACACGATATGCGAACCAAGTAAGATAGGCAAAACAAACTACGGCAATTCCATATGACGCGTGAATACCTATGATGTCGGCGAGCTTGCCTTGAATTGGCGGAATAATTGACCCGCCGAGTATCATCATGATAAGAAAAGCTGAACCTTGCGAAGTGTATTTACCAAGTCCGGAAATGGCAAGCGTAAAAATTGAAGGCCACATGATGGAGCATGCAAGTCCGCCGCTAAGCACTGCATAAACCGCAACCATTCCAGTCGTAAACAAACTCAATGTAAGGGCAAGCATTCCCATGATGCCGAAAACAAGAAGTGATCTTGCAGGTTTATCATCACTTATATATGCTGCAAACATTTGGACTGCCACGCAGATGAAATACCATTTAAGTGGTTCAACGTTATGACCGGACAACCAAGTAAAAAACAAAACGACTATCAAGGCTACAAATGGAACCACAAACTTCAAAATCACTTTTGTCTTTCTTGCAAAATCAAAAGCACCGATGGCACCTGTCCATCTACCGATCATAAGGCTTCCCCAGAACATGGCGATGAATGGAGCTGTCTCCGAAGATTGATATCCGCCAAATTGTTTTTGCTTCAAGAGTTCGGCGAGATTACTTCCCATGGCGACTTCCACACCTACATAAATAAATATGGCGAGCATTCCCAACACAAGCTGTGGATATTTCATTGCGCCCCAACCCTCGCCCTTTCTTTTGGCAAGCACATTGTTTAAAGGCAAAGCAAATACGATAATTGCCAATGCTGCGAGCAACCACATCAATCTTGTTTTCTCCAATGGCTGTCTGATGACGGCTATTTGATTTTCATAGTCTGCAACTATAATCTTCATCGAAGAAACCGCATCGGCATCAACATTTTCTGCTGCGTTTAAGATGACAAGTTCCGACGAAGCACTTGAAGACTTCTCTTCAAGCATAGCGATTTGCTTTGCCTCGACAGAACGATAGCTTGAAAAAACAGGAACGAAAACCATCACGAGCAATCCGGTAATGATCAACATGCTTCCCATTGCTTTGCGCGCAGGTTCGGGCTTCTCAGTATTAATGCCTGCGGGAACTTTTTTAGAAAAACCGAATAAAGCAGCAGCAGCAACGAAAAGCAATCCGACGAATACATAGAGACCGATTACTTTACCGAGAGGAAGTCCATTGATCTCAGCATCACTCACAGCGCGAGCTGAACCAAACAAAGCAAGAGTCACTACCAATGGACCAATGGTCGTTCCAAAAGAGTTGACACCACCACCAAGGTTGACACGTGTGTTTCCGGTTGCCGGATCACCCAACGAAATGATGAGCGGTTGCGCGGCTGTCTGTTGAAGCGAAAAACCCAGCGCAACGATGAAGAGTCCGATGAGCATACCAACGAAACTGTTGCCATTTACCGCGAGAATCATTGCGGAAGCACCAAGAGCTGAAAATAGCAAACCGTAAACAATACTTTTCTTGTATCCCCATTTACCCACCAGATCCCGATTCGTGAGATCGCTGTAAACAAAAAGTATCAGCGCACCCAAATAGTATGCGAGATAAAAGGCAAAATCTATCAACTGACTTTGAAATTGATCCAGATGAAAATAGTGTTTACAAAATGGAATGAAAACGCTGTTTCCTGCCGCTATAAAACCCCAGAAGAAGAATACAACCACCAGTGTTCCTAACGCGCCTTTTGCCGTGTCTTTGACTTGATCCATAATTAGAGTATAAAGATTTTACGCAACAGACAGTCTGTAACGAGTAACGCGCAATGTATAGTACAGCTAAATCAACATCAACAAAGAATCCAACAACTTATCCTCTTAGGGTGTTGATGAATCAAAGAATTTTCGAAAAAAAAGAATTTGGTAATCGATACTATTTTTCCAATAGAGGCTATTGTGTTCACCGGGACGTTCGGTGTAATCATGTGGGATTTTCATGCTGCTTAATTTCTCGTGCAGCTTGCGATTCACATCCAGAAAAAAATCGGATATACCACAATCAATGATGATGGCGAGCTGGTTTTTTTTCAATTGATCAACAACATTGATGACGGCGTGCTTTTCCCAGTTCTGTTTACAGCAAATTGTATCTCCAAGAACTTTCTCCTTCAATTCCCACGAAGTAGTAAATTGTCGAATGTCAACACCACCACTGGTAGATCCGGCTGCACCGAAAACATCTGGATGATGGATTGCGAGATATAAAGCGCCGTGTCCCCCCATGCTCAACCCTGTGATCGCCCGGAATCTTTTTTCAGATTTTGTTTTATATCTGCCATCAATAAATGGAACAACTTCACCAATAAAATAAGTTTCATATTTAGAAGTTGAATCAATGGGACTATCGAGATACCAACTTCTGGACCCGCCATCAGGACAAACAATAATCATGTGATTTTCATCAGCGCGTTGCGCAAGTTGTGGCGCTACCATATTCCACGAAGTGTGATTTCCGCCATACCCATGAAGCAAATACAACACTGGCAATTGAAGGGAATCAGTGAAGTAAACATCAGGAATGATGACAATACATTGAGAGGTTTTGTGCATGCAATCGCAATAAATTGAAACAGTATCAACAACAGCGGATAATGCATCTTGCGTTATGAACAAGCAAACGAAAAATAAAAATTTCCTCATGGTATTTCTTAAATCAAAAACTGAACCTCGCTTCAATATTACGTTGACGTAGAAAAGAAAGAATCCTTGTGAATGAATTAACATCACAAACATTTCATCCCTTTATTTGTGCAAAATACCAAATCCGACCACATTGAAAGATTCCTCCCCTGTAGATATTTCCGTTGATTGCGTTCTCTTTGGCTTTGATGAAAAGAAACTCAAAATTCTTTTGATAGAACAACGCCAACCCGGCAAGGACAAAAAAGTTTCTCACTTGCAGACCGCACTACCTGGAGATCTTCTCAAGGAAAACGAAAATCTTGATCAAGCGGCAAAACGCGTATTGCGAGAGCTGACGAGCCTCAAAGGAATTTATCTTAAACAGTTTTATGCATTTGGTGATCCAATGCGCGTGAAGAATGTGAAAGATCAGGAATGGCTCAAAATGTTTCGTGCGAATCCGGAGAGGCGTGTTGTGACCGTAGGATATTACTCTCTCGTGAATATGGATGATTATCAACCCAAAGCATCAAGCTTTGCAGGTAAAGCGAAATGGGTAGATGTTTATTCCATTCCTGAACTTGCGTTCGATCACAATTTGATTGTCGAAAGAGCCATGGAAGTCTTTCGACACGAGTTAATCGCTGACAATATTGGTTTCGAATTGTTACCTGAAAAATTCACGCTTTCTCAACTACAACATCTTCATGAAATCATTCTCGATAAGAAACTCGACAAACGTAATTTCAGAAAGAATATGTTGAAGATGGAAGACTTGAAGGCGCTCGATGAAAAGCAACAAGGCGTGTTGCATAAGCCCGCACAGCTCTATCAATACAAAGCAAAGAAGAAGTAAGTCTCAATGTATAAAAATCATCCGTTTTCAAATTCCTACCTTTGAAAGTAATTCATTCACAAAGATTTGATGTTTCTACGCTTTATTTTTTACGTTGGCCTTTTCCATTGTCACCTCATCAACACTGCGCTGGAGGCTCAAGTCATTCCTGACTATGGTGTTGCATTTCCACAGAATGAAGTAACCACTGTCAAGATTATCATCGATGTTGACAGCTTGCAATTGATGATTGATGAGCTTGATAACATACACGACTATCCCGCTACCTTTATTTTCATGAGCAGCACATTGAACGACACTTTACAAAATGTCGGACTGAGATTAAAAGGCAATACAAGTTTAATAGCTGCTAAGAAATCATTCAAAATTGCCTTCGATGCCTTTGATACTAACCTTGAATGGCAGAATCAGAACAAGATGAATCTGATTGCTCAGCAGAACGATCCATCGATGCTGAGAAACAAAATGTGTCATGACATGTTTCGTCATTTTGGAATTCCATCTGAGCGCACTTCTTACACACGGCTTTACATCAACGAAGAATATCGCGGCCTTTATGTAAACACGGAACAGATTGATAAAAAGTTTGCAAAACTTCACTTCGACCAAGAAGGCGATGGCAACTTATATAAGTGTACATATCCCGCCGATCTTAATTTCATCAATTCAAATCCAACATCATATCAATTTACTACAAGTTGGGGAACACAACCTTACGAATTGAAAACCAATAACTGGGCGAATGACTACTCGGATCTGGCACACTTTATTGATGTGCTTGTCAATACGAGTCTTGGTCAATTGCCATGTGAACTTCCGCGTGTATTCAATGTGGAAGCGTATCTGAAAACTGCTGCTATCGATATCCTCATGGGAAATTGGGATGGTTATATCTACAATAAGAACAACTTCTATTTGTATCACAACCAGTTAACGGGTCAATTCAACTATATGCCGTATGACATGGATAACACTTTCGGCATTGATTGGGTTGGCGTTGATTGGGGTAATCGAAATATTTATAATTGGGCAAGCGCAAATGAATCACGACCATTATTCAAACGACTCATGCAAATTCCTGCGTTTCGCAATCGGTTTAGCTACCACATTCAAACGATTTGCAATGAATATTTCAATGAAGAAAATTTAGGTTCAATTGCCCTCGACTGGCAAAATCTTATTGCAGAAGCAGCCATTGAAGACACTTATCGCCCACTCGATTTTGAATTCAGCGTTGATGATTTTCTAAATGCTATTGATGATACCTGGGGTGGACAAGTGAATTATGGCATTGCACCTTATGTGAGTACCCGCAGAAATACGGCGCTGTCACAACTCGAAAATTTCACAACGCAAACTTCCTTTTCTCATTGGATCACACACATAAGACTGCCTCAACAAATTCTGATAGAAGGAAGAATTGAAGGACCTCAAGCTGCCCAATGTCAACTGAAATATTCACTCAACGGAACGGATTTTACAACTGTTCCATTCACGGATAACGCAGGAATTTTACAAGTGGCCAACGACGGTATTTACAGCTATCTGCATCCCGAATGGCCTGCAGCGAGTGATAAATTTTACTATCAAACGATTCTTTCTGATGGTGCGTTAACGCCATGTTCGCCCTCGTTTTTATGGCTCACCAATTCAACACCCGGACTCCATATCAATGAAGTAATGTCGTTGAATAGCAACACGATTGCAGACGAGGCTGGAGAGTTTGACGATTGGGTTGAATTGTACAATGGAACGAATTCTGGCATCAGTTTGCACAATAAATTTCTATCTGACGATTCAACAAACTGGAATAAATTCCCCTTGCCGAATGTGATAATTCCTCCTCAAGGATTTCTTCTCATTTGGCTCGATGACGACCCTGAACAAGGAACATTGCATGCAAATTTTAAGATTTCAACCGACGAGGTAATTATCCTAACGAGCATTGAAGATGGACAACCACGAACAACGGACATCATGCGTAATCTGCCTACAACATCAGATCAATCACTAGCGCTAGATGTTGACGGTGGAGATATTTCGCATTTCACGATGCTCCCAACACCAGGCTTTTCGAACAATGTTACCACTGTAGAAAAAAATACACAGTCTATTGTTTATGCATATCCCAATCCGGGTAATGAAATGATTTATTTTAGTCGTAAAGTTGACTCTGTGATATTGATGGATGCCACTGGTCGCATTGTACTCAACGAAAAAAACCTTAACCGTCTGAATACTGCGCAGATCAAAAATGGGATCTATTTTTTGCAACTAGATCAAAACATTGTCAGACAAATAATTCAGCATTAGTGCATTTATGGCCAGCGCAAACTATTCCCACTGCATTCCCTTTTTGCCCGTTCGTAACCTCGACGAGACGATTTCATTTTATAAAGAGAAACTTGGCTTCGGCAACGAATGGTATTGGGGCAACCCGCCAACAGATGCGGGTATCAGCAGGGATGCTCTCAATTTACTTTTTGTGCAGAATGAAAGATTTGTAAGTGTCATCAATACTCCCGAGCATCGTCTTGAAATTTGTTTCTTCGTTTCGAATGTTGATGGCATCTACAAACAAATAATTTCACAGAATATTCAGATAATAAAAGAGTTGCGCAATGAGCCTTGGCATGTACGCGAGTTTTCCCTTATCGATTGCAATGGCTATGTTCTGCGTATCGGTGAGTCCCTTGCCAATGAACCGCTGGAGACACACAGCCGTTAATTGAAATTCAACCCTATTCTCATGACATCGTGTGCAACATTCAGGAATTGGGCAATGGAGTTGGAGGGAGTTGAAGCATTGCCACATTTTGAAATTGAATCTTTCCGATTCAAGAATAAAATTTTCTCCTCACTCGATGAAAAAAAATCGAGGGCAATGGTGAAGCTGTCAATTGAAGACCAATCTTTGTTTTCATTGCATGACAAGAACGCCATTTATCCTGTACCGAACAAATGGGGCCTGCAAGGTGCCACACACATTGAACTTAGTGTAGCAAAGCCTGAGATGGCGAAAGACGCGCTTCATGCTGCATACAATCTCCTTTCAAAATCCAAGAAGAAATAGCAGTTTAATGGTCCATCATTCCATCGATTGGTGTGATGTTGCCTTTTATGGCTTTTTTTTGCGGCCGATAATTCATGGCGATTTAGCTGCTGATTATTCAATTTCAAATGAATCTCGCATCACATATCAGCGAACCGCTCTATAAGACCATTGGTCTGGAAGCTGAAAAACTCGGCGTTGAAGCGTACGTGATAGGTGGCTTTGTGCGTGACATCATTCTGGGAAGAGCCAATCAAGACATAGATTTTGTTACGAATGGTCAAGGCATCGAATTGGCGCAAGCTTGTGCACGCGCACTCAAGATTAAGAAAGTCGATATTTTCAAAACATACGGCACCGCTCATTTCAGATACAAAAATCTCGACCTTGAGTTTGTGGGTGCAAGAAAAGAATCTTACAGTGCACACTCAAGAAACCCTGAAGTAGCACCAGGAACTTTGCTTGATGACCAGAACAGGCGCGACTTTACTATCAATGCGCTCGCCATTTCCCTACAATCAAATACTTTCGGAAACGTCATTGATCCATTTGATGGTATTCAAGATATTGAGAAAAAAATATTGAGAACTCCACTCGATCCGCACATCACCTTCAGCGATGATCCATTGCGTATGATGCGCGCTGTGAGATTTTCCAATCAACTTGGATTTGTAATAGATGGAAGTTCTTTGAAGGCCATTTCAGAAAATGCGAATCGATTGAAGATCGTCAGCATGGAAAGAATTTCAACTGAGCTTAATAAAATTTTGCTTTGCAAACAACCGTCAGATGGATTCAAAATTCTTTTCGATACAGGATTGCTCCATCAATTTTTTCCTGAAATGGTTAAACTTTATGGAGTAGAAAAGAGAAATGGTTTTGCACACAAAGACAATTTTTATCATACACTTCAAGTGCTAGACAATGTTTGCAAATGGAGCGACAATCTTTGGCTTCGCTGGTCAGCTGTAATGCACGACATAGCGAAACCTCCGACAAAGAGATTTGAAGAGGGCAATGGTTGGACATTTCATGGACATGAAGATCTTGGTGCGAGAATGGTCCCAAAAATATTCTCCCGGCTGAAGTTACCGCTCGACAATCAAATGCGCTATGTACAGAAACTTGTGCAATTGCATTTGCGACCTATCGCATTGACGAAGGAAGAAATTTCAGATAGTGCCATTCGAAGACTACTATTCGAAGCCGGAGATGACATTGACGACTTGATGATTCTGTGCAAGGCGGATATCACTTCAAAGAACGAGACCAAAGTGAAGAGATATCTCGCCAATTATGAATTGGTCAAGATCAAATTGATTGAACTTGAAGAGAAGGACAGGATTCGCAATTTCCAGCCACCCGTAAGTGGTGAGTTGATCATGAAGACATTCGGATTGAAACCAGGCCGTGAAGTTGGCATCATCAAGAACGCCATCAAAGACGCTATACTAGATGGAGTCATTCATAACGAATTCGACGAGGCGATTGAATTCATGCTTCAGGAAGGGAAAAAAATTGGCCTTGTTGCAAATTAATTTTCGGTTCACCGACTCCATTTCTTCATTCACCTATTTAACGCGCCTCCTGGCCTTGAAGCATGAATGTCGATTCAAAAGTTATCGGGATATTTGTTTGAATATCAAAAACGATTACACATGTATAGAACGGATGAAAAACAAACTGACAAACCTTGGCAAAAGAGTGAAAGCGAACAAAGGAGAGGTCGACTTTATGGCGGAGTATTCGTTGTCATTGTAGGAGCACTTTATCTACTGCGTGAATTGGGATACTGGCTTCCCAACTGGCTATTCACATGGCAAATGCTGTTGATTGCTATTGGAGTATTCATTGGACTGAAACATTCATTCAGAAATTTCGGTTGGCTCATCATGATACTTATCGGCACAACATTTCTGCTCAAAGACTATGCACCATGGCTACACATCAATAATTTTCTTTGGCCCATTGCTATCATCATACTTGGTCTTTTCATGATCTTCAAGCCTCGCAGAGAATCGTGCAGCGGCAAAATGAAATGGCATAAATACAGAAGTCACCCTGATGCGCCCGGCAAAGTCGGTTTTGATGACGATGAAATAGACTTCAATGCAGTATTCGGTGGAATCAGAAAAAACATTATCACAAAAAATTTTCGAGGAGGAGAAATCAACGCTGTATTTGGTGGTGCAGAAGTCAATTTTATGCAAGCCGATTTTACCGGTGCGGTTGAACTTGAAGTGAACAGTGTTTTTGGAGGCACGCGATTGATAATTCCTTCTAACTGGACCATTAAATCCGAAGTTGCTGCAGTGATGGGTAGCGTAGAAGACAAGAGGCCGATCACAAAAGAAATTACGGTAGACCCGAATAAAACACTGATCCTTCGCGGCAATGCGGTTTTCGGTGGTATCGAAATACAATCCTATTCCTGATAATAAAAATGGAGGCTTCTATTTGAATTCAACCCATTCTGAAGTTCATTCATTCAACAAAAGTTTGCAGAAAAAATCCAACTCATACCGCCAGAAATTTTTGATTGCTACATCTTGGTTGGTAATCTGGTGCATCATCCAAACCTTGGTTTATCATCGAGTTGGAATTGATTGGTCAATGGCTTGGCTTGAATCAATCATCACGACTCTTGTTCTTGCAGTTGCAGGAATTATCATCGCCAACACCTTTAAGTTCTATAGTCCTGTTAGCAAGAACTACGGCCTGATGGCAGGCTATATCATCATTCTGAGTATGATTACCGGCAGAGTATTGATTTTTTTCTTCTCACACCTCCACGCCAACGATACTTTGTACACAGAAAATTCGATGAAGTTTATGCCTCTACGAGGAATGTTTTATTTCCTCATGGTTATACTGATGACGGCATATTTCTGGATTCAAAAAAAGATGAAGGAAGACGGCTCAACGAAGCAGCGCCAGGAAGAAGCAGCCACGTTGATGCGTGAAGCAGAACTTGCCAAACTGCGACAACAACTTCAACCACACTTTCTTTTTAATAGTCTCAATTCAATCAGTGCACTAGCCGGTTCAAGGCCGGAAGAAGCGCGTAAAATGATTCAACAACTTTCAGATTTTTTAAGAGGTACACTCAGAAAAGATGATCAACAACTCGTCACATTGGAAGATGAGATCAAACATCTTTCTATATATCTCGATATTGAAAAAGTTCGATTTGGTCATCGGCTGAATACTGATATTACACTTGACTCAGATTCACTGGACAAAATGTTGCCATCACTTTTGCTTCAACCATTAGTAGAAAACGCTGTGAAATTCGGACTTTACGACACAACTGAAGCAGTTGTTATTCAAATAAAATCCGTCGTAGCCTCTGGTCAACTGATAATCGAAATTTCCAATCCCTTCGATCCACAAACTGCCAGGCCCACATCAGGAACGGGTTTCGGTTTGAGTTCTGTGCAACGTAGACTTTATCTTCTTTACGCAAGAAATGATCTACTCGAGATTTCACAACACGAAACAGTTTTCACTACAAAAATTAAAATACCCCAACAAGCATGATCAAAGTAGTTCTAATAGATGATGAACCATTGGCCCGTTCAATCGTTGCCGAATACTTGCAGGCTTATTCCAATTTTCAAATTGTCAAAGAATGTAACGACGGATTTGAAGGTGTTAAAGCAATTGGAGAATTACAACCTGATTTAATATTTCTAGATATTCAAATGCCTAAACTAACTGGGTTTGAAATGCTTGAATTGTTAGACACTGCGCCTCAAGTCATTTTTACAACCGCGTACGACGAATATGCAATGAAGGCATTTGATGCGAATGCCATTGATTATTTACTCAAGCCCTTCAGCAAAGAGCGTTTTGGTGTTGCGATTCAAAAATGGCTGAATCAAAGACTGGACGCGACCTCCGGGTCAGCAGTTCAAGAGCTCACTAACACTCCTCAAAAGAATCATGAAGAACAAAATCGAATTGCGATTCGATTCGGAAACAAAATCTCCATTGTTCCGGCCCAGGATATTTTCTATATCGAGGCATATGACGACTATGTGAAAATTTTTACTGAGAAAGATTATTTCCTCAAGAAAAAAACGATGAATTATTTCGAGCAGTCGTTAAGTCAACAAGACTTCCTTCGAGTACATCGGTCCTTCATAATTCGGCTACAACAAATCACTCGAATAGAACCGTATGAAAAAAATGCACATGTTGCCCTTTTGAAAAATGGCAAAAAAATTCCACTTAGCAGATCCGGATATAACAGACTGAAAGAAGTTCTTGGCTTGTGAATTCCATCATTTCAATTTCAAAGTTTGGTTCGTCTTGTTAAAACACTCCATTTCCATGACACCATAAATTGCCGGAATTTATTTGTCGCATTCACAGCTGAATTTTATGAGTAACAACCTTAGCGCTTTCGCAACAATCATTCTTTCATCACTTGCACTGAATGCTTTTGCACAACCGGCCAACGACAATGTTTGCAACGCAGAATAATTGTTTTTGACGGTGCCTCCATAATGTTCGACAATACCGAACCAACAACTCAAATGAACGAACTGCCTCCACTACCTTCAACACAACCTGAGCCCTGTTTTAGCACTTGGTGTGTGCGGGATCAAGAAGATCAGAATTCCGTTTGATTCCAATTTATCGCTTCGGCTAATCGCGCTGTGAACATCAACATTTGCCTTGCTCAAACAAATATTGACACTCAAATTGCTCTTAGGTCTGTTGATGATTATCTGTCGTTCGTTACTTTCCAGTTTATCAAAGCCAATGACGAAATGGCGGAAAGTTGTAATGATGACAAGGAATTCACTTCAAATATGTTCGTGTCCAGATTGACGGGAGGTGCGACTTATTAAGTTCAAATGGATTCATACGATGGCGAATTAGGCCATGCCGAAAATGAAATTGTGACGGCTACGTCTATAGCATACGTCAACTTCATTCACAACAGTGGTGATCTTTCAAACAGTGTGGTTGATATCCGCTTGAATGGTGAATTGACTATTGATGACATTTCTTTTAGGACCAATTCAACATACATACAAGTTTAAGCGGACATTCCTGTTCATCGTACCGTGAACTCCTCCAACAGCATTGTCGCTTCAAAATATTTACTTAATTGATCGTAGAACAAAACAAGGACTTCGGATGAATCACACGTTCATCTTACCCGATTTTCCAGGCAGGTTTGGGTATTGAAGAGAGATCCGCAAAATCACTCTCCAGATACTTGAAATACCCCGTAATACCAATCATAGCAGCATTGTCAGTGCAATACTCGAATGGTGGTATAAAAGCATTACGACCTTGCTTCTCACTCATCAAAAGAAACTTCCTGCGCAGTTCGCTATTTGCAGAAACTCCACCGGCGAGACAAAGATCCTTCACATCATATTGCTCTGCAGCCCTACTAAAATTCAGTAGTAAATAGTCGACCAAAGTGCGCTGATATGAAGCACAAATGTTATTCAATTCACGTTCTATAAAAGATTTGTCTTTTGCTATTTCCGCACGAAGGAAATATAGAAGGCTTGTCTTCAATCCGCTAAAACTATATTGAAGTCCACTTAATCGTGGCGCTGTAAAATGATACTTTTCCGGTTCTCCATCTTGCGCATTTTTATCAATGAGTGGCCCTCCGGGATATTTCAACCCGAGCACCTTTGCGGCTTTGTCAAATGCTTCGCCGGCAGCATCGTCAATTGTTTCGCCAATCACTTTCATATCAGAAGGTGATTTCACCAAAACGATTTGTGTATGACCACCACTAACAGTAAGACACAATAGAGGAAATGATGGCATCGTTTTTTTTTCTGATGAGGAAATAAAATGTGCAAGTACATGCGCCTGCATATGATGAACAGCAATCAGCGGAATGTTTAATGCCAAGCTCATACTCTTCGCAAATGAAGCACCTACAAGCAACGAGCCCATCAAGCCTGGCCCCTGCGTGAATGCGATGGCCTCCAGATCTTGTCTTGCAATTCCGGCTTCATGCATCGCCTGCCCGACCACAGGAGCAATGTTCGATTGATGAGCACGACTTGCCAATTCAGGTACTACGCCTCCATACTTCTCATGAATTTTCTGAGTAGCGATAATATTTGAAAGCACTATATCACCGTGCATGATCGCCGCTGATGTCTCATCGCAACTTGACTCAATTGCAAGAATATATGGCCGCTTCTCGTTACTCAACTATGGTAGAATGCATTCAATTACTTGTTGCTATTAAGTGAATCAACACGCACCAGCAATCGATCGAACCCATCAGTTGATGCACTATACAGCCTCTTTTCACTCACAGATTCATCCGTGATTTTTTCTTCAGCATAGAACATAAACGATTGAATTTTACTTTCTGCATTTCTAGTGTAATATTCACTTGCCTTATCCAATCCCATTGACATAAATGCCTCGGAAAAAACTACAGATTCGGCAAGCGATGGTGCCGCAACAGCCACATAAGCCATTTCATTTTCCACGGGATATCCGTACGTCGGATCAATCATCAACGTTTTATCCTGAGCAGTTTTTGCTGAAAAAGCCATATTGACAAGTCTGATGTACTTGTCAGTTGAGTCATCAGAAATTCCAATTGGCACTATATTCAGTGAATCGATGACAACTCCATATGTCAGCACATCGCGTCCATATTTAATTCTATATTGAACCATGCCAACTGATTCGAGAAGATCACCAACGTAGTCAAGAGCCATTGCAGACGCAAGATTGGTGAAGTCTGCCTCAATTCTGGGATCAGATTTACGCAGTTGACTTTCACGATAGTTGTAAGATTCATCGGTCATCTCGTTGAGATCCATTTTCGCTCCGTCAAAGCCGACAAAATTGTAAATCGAATCGAGATTGGGTTCCGGCAACTTTGATGCTCTCGATACCATCCATGCCCGCTTCAAAGGATTGATTGTTGGGTCGAAGTATTGCATCGTCGCAATGTTCAAGTCCTTTGCGAGATCATATACTAGACCAAAAGCGCGCGTACTATCATAGAATACAAAAACCGAATCTCTTCGTATGTATGCATTGTAGCGTGCGATGATGCTTGAAGGATCGTTGCCGTTAAAATTCCTTTCAAAGGCATTTACGATTGAATCTATCTGATGAGTGTAGTCTGTAGAATCCCCAACTGCATCAATGAAATAGGGCTTTCCGAATAAAACTCCCGTGTAATATCTTCCGGCAAGCGGTTGCTCCTTCGGCTTGCACGAAGGCAACAAAAGCAACGCCAGCAAAAAACATAAAAGGAATAGATACCCACTTTTCATGGCCGCGAACTTAATCATAAATGCCACTGTCCATCACACATAACTGCCTTATGGCCCGATTTTTATAGTCTGCCAATCTCGAGCCCTAATAGCTGCTTCTTCTTTGTTTTAAACTTTCCATTGATGCTTCACAAAAAAAATTGAATCGATCTTTAGATTTATCTCTACTTAAAAACGAATTTTACCGGGTGAAATATTTTGTTCCATGTCTTCTCCTCATTCTTTTTGCTCCATCCATTCTAGGACAAAATGAATTCAAAAATGCCTGCTACTCTCAGAACGTTCACACAGTTCTGGTTCATCCCGTTGGCAACCCTCTCGGCAATGCGCTCATTGGCTTTCAATCAGGTGAAATTCTTGAATTTCATTTCGATGTAATGGGAACTGAATTCAATTATTACAATTTTGGTGTCATTCATTGCACGCACGATTGGAAGCAAAGTGAGTTAGAACCTAATGAATATCTTCAGGGATTTCAGACGCAAAGTATTTCCGAATTTGAAGCGGCTTTCAGCACTATGTATGACTACGTTCATTACAAATTCTCCTATCCGGGTGATATGAGCAAACCGAGATACTCCGGTAATTATCTCATGGTTGTTTTCGACGGTCAGGACATCAACGATCGCAGCAAATGGCTGATTACCTATCGATTCGTGATATATGAGAGTGCAGTAACAATCAACTCCCGGGTTGCTCCCAGTTCAATTGTTGCTGAAAGATTCAAGATGCAAGAAGTAGATTTTGATATTGGGCATAAAGATTTTTCCATCAATGATCCGATGCGTGATCTCAATGTGACGATCATTCAAAATATGGATTGGAATAGTTCAGTGAACAATCTCAAACCAATTTTCATCAAACAAGATGTGCTCACCTATGATTATTCCATGGGAGAAAACAATTTCGAAGCCGGCAGCGAATACCGAAATTTCGAAGTGAAAAACGTTCGCTATGTAAGTAACGAAGTGGAATACATCATGCTTGAGCCCGACGGATTTAATGTATATCTACGTCCCGATTTGCCCGAAGGAAGAAAAGCTTATGCAACATGGAATGATCTCAACGGTAATTTTTTAGTCAAAACAGATGGTACCAGTGATTCAAATCTGGAAGGAGATTATGTGATGGTCCACTTCAAATTAACGATGCCGGAAATTTCTGAAAGTGATATAATCATCGAAGGCAGACTCAATGCGTTCAATGATAAACCAATGATCTGCAAATACGACAAAGCCTCCGGCTCGTATTTATATACAGCTTTGCTTAAGCAAGGCTATTACAACTATCGCTACGTCTCACGCGATAAGTACTTCGCAAAAAATGATCTTAGAACAACTGAAGGTTCTTATGCTGCAACAGAAAACACATATCACATCATCCTATACATGTATGATCGTATGCGTGGTTATGATCGTGTCATTGCGCTAAAAGCAGATGCGAGTGCCCGCTGATAACAAGTGCCATCGTATTCTTCCAATTGGCTTCATTGATCCTGATCAACAGATATCCGGCATTGACCGATATCAACCAAATTCCTCAATCATCAGTTGGAATATTGCACTCAATTTTAAAACTATTAATGCAATGACAAAATGGAATTTTGATGCTTCGCACAGTGAAGTAACATTCAAAGTAAAACATATGATGATCGCGAACGTTACCGGCGCATTCGGAAAAGTAATGGTGAACGCTACTTCAGACGACGATCAATTCAGCAACCCGAAAATTTCCTTCACTGCTGACATGAAAAGCATTTCAACTGGTGATGAAAAACGAGACGGACATTTGCAGTCTGCCGACTTTTTTGACACTGATAAATTCGCAGAAATGAAATTTGTTGGTCAAACTTATTCGAATGGAAAACTTGTTGGTGATCTCACGATTAAGGGCGTCACCAAAAGTGTTGAACTCAATGTTGAAGAAGGTGGTAATGGCAAGGATCCATGGGGAAATTATAGACTTGGATTCACTTTAAGTGGGAAAATCAACCGCAAGGATTTCGGACTGGAGTGGAACGCATTGTTGGAAACAGGTGGTGTACTTGTGAGTGATGAAGTAAAAATAAATGGTGAGATACAATTGGTAAAGGCTGCTTAATTCGGCAAATTCAACTGGAAATCAAAAGCGTTCATCTTTGAACGCTTTTGTTTTTTCCAACTTTTGCGAAACATTCAAGTAAGAGCTTCTCCTTAGTTAAATACCACTCCATTGGTCCCTATCCCGGCCAGGAAGGTGTTCTTCAAGACACCGGAAGAGCTGTATTGTTTAACCGTTGAAGGCGTTGTGAAATCCGAAACTGAAGAAATCCAGAGATCACCATTTGTCGGATTGACATCAAGGCTACCAACATTCGCACTCGTAAAGTTGATCGTGTTATTTGGGTTTGCGTCAACGTCAATTGTACTCACGCCGTCAATATCCAGATACAATGTTGTGCCGGCCGGAGAAATCGCAACATTCTTTGGCTTGATTCCGCCAAGAGCGAAAACAACGCTATCGACGACCTGATTTGTTACGCCACTGATCTTGTAACATGAAGGCGCCGTTTCGCCTCCTGTCATCCAACTTTCATTGCCACTGCAAATCACCCAAATATTTCCATTGTGATCTGAAGTGATATCCATCGGTCTGTCACCAACGGTGATGACGCTGCTCACTAAATTCGTTGAAATATCAATTACAGAAATAGTACTATCAAGATCCCATCCACCACTATTGCATACATAAACATAATTTCCGAGGATGATCATTTTTTCAGGACCGTTGCCGACTGCAATTGATGTCACGATAGAACGGTCATTAAGATTGATCACCTTCACATCTCCGGATATGCTTCCATTAGTGATGTATGCTGTTCCATTACCCACATTTAAGAGATATCTCGGATAATCAAGACCCGAAATCGATGCCTGATAGCGCATCGTCTTCATGTCCATCACTTCGACTCTCTGCGAATTATTCAACACTGCATAACCCTGCTCATTTATTACAGTGAATGATTGCAATACATCTCCCAACTCAAATCCGTTTGATTGAAGGTAAATGTCATTAGATATCTCATCGGCAGAACCGATATAACTGATACTCGCGTTGTTGTTCAAAAATGAACCTTCATTCACTACGAAAGCGCCGTGTAAAAACCCAGTATCGGGATCTCCGACAACTATTACCGATTCTTCATTCTTCTTTTTACACGAGACAAGAATGACTGTAGCGATGAGTAGATAGACTAATTTTTTCATATTGATTTTTTATGGTTGTTTAAAAATTTCATTTGAAGATTGAGTTGAAACACACGACCTGGCATGGCAAACGAACGAATGGATTCGTATGCAACATTGAATAAGTTGGTCACCTCCACAGAACTTTGAACTGCCATTCGGGACTTGTTCCAGGCAAATCCAAGACTAAAACCTGAAAGGAAATATGCATCCAATGATCGCAACGAAGAATTGCTTTCATCGGTAAATCGAGATGAAGTATAACGTGTCGAAAAACCACCATTGAATCGTTGATACGAAACATCACATATGAATGTCGCGGTATGCTCAGGTGTATAAATCATTTTGAATGAAAGTGAATCGCTCCACCTGTCGCTATTCACTCCGATCGTTTGTGTGTATTGATATCTTGCCAATAAATCCAACAGCATTTTGCCCGCCTTGAACTGGCATTCAACAGGCAACTCAACACCTTTCGTTCTTACTATTTTATAATTTACCGGCGACCAATAACCTGATGACGACGGAATCCATTGTATCCAATTTGAAATTTCACCATAGTAGATTTGAAGATTTGCAGTTAAAGACTGTGTGGCATTCTTCATCCATTTGAACTGAATATTCGTTTTGTAATTCAAACCGGATTCCGGCTTGAGAAGCAGGTTTCCGCCCGGAGACCAATACAATTCGTTCATATCAGGAGCGCGAAATCGCTTGGCAATCTGAACTCCCGGAATGACGCTCACCTTTCCGCTTTCAATTTTCCTTTGATAACTCATCGTCCAGGAAGGTGATGTGCTTGTTGCTCGAAATTCCTTGCGGGCATCAATTGAGAAAATATTTAGGCCCGGAGTGAACAATACTCCTCCACCCGCCTGTTGCCAATTTCCTGAACCCTTGCCGGCTAAATAATTACTCGTCATCACTTGCGGAATAACAACCGCAACACTTGTTTGCACCTGAATGTTTTTGTGAATGCGCAATTGATAATTGGCATTATTGAAAAAAACTTTGGACTGAATGCGTGAGTCGATCAAATAATTTCCGGTCTCGTCTCTTCGATCTCTGTAATGCAAATCATCCTCGAGCCATGCACTAACAATTCGCAATGAATCTACCCTACCCCGATGAACAAATGACAAAGAAGATCGCATCAACTGATCTCTTTGCAGTGCAGTACTCACTGAATACGTACCCATAGAAACAGGGAGCTGCATCCACTTTTCCTGAACCCATAAATGTCCTTCAATGGAGTTTTTTCCCCAATGCCAACTGATATCCTGGTTTATCCCCACATTCTTTCCATCATTGTGTATCTGCCGAATAACAGGAGATTCGGGACGATAAACATCACTGTACTTAAAGTCATTTTTGATGTCTTGAAAAAACAATTTCGTAGTTGATATCAAAACGCCGTTTCGAAATGATTTCGAGTTTTCGGCAGCAAGAATTGAATGATTCCTA
>JAYTOA010000033.1:0-5169 GCA_043748015.1 Flavobacteriales bacterium | reverse complement strand
CCCCATAGTCCAAAATTTTTCGCTCCTTCGCGCGCCGGTTCCGTGCAACAACGGTTTCATCGTTCGTCGTACCGACGCGACGAAACCTTGTCTGTTAGCCGTTCGTGCTTTTACTTCTTTTTCAATCCACTTCAAATTAGTGCCCTTTGAGTTTATGCAACATTGTCGATAATTCTTCATTGTATTTAATGAAATCTAGTAAATATGATTTTGTAATATTGAACTGTTCATTATTTCTTGTCTTAGTTCTTAATACCTGTTCGTTATTCTCAGTTATCTGGAAACTGTGAATTATTCGATTTCTTTTGGAGATTAGTGCTTCGAATAATACTGCGATTTTTGTGTCGGAATTTTTGGTGATGGTTTCTTTAACAGGCTGAGATAAATCTCCTGAAGTTTTATCTATTAGTTCATGCCAATTGAAATTGGTCCCATCTATCCTCAATATATTTTCAATTATAAATTTGTTGTTGGAATTAAAAAACCGCAAATTGCAGAACCTAGTAATTCTCTGTACTCTTTTGATGGTAATGATTGTCGGCTATATTCTTCGTACATGTTAATGTTCTTTTTAATAAATTTTCGGATTAACGTTATAGACCGCATTGCCACAAACACCAAGAATTTCGCTCAAAGCGCACAAGAATTTCTTGATAAAATTGAACTCCTTTTGCTTCTGCAAAAATCGGTTTAGAGCGCATAATGTGAAACTACAAAGCCGATCAATAGAAAGACTAAACTCAAACAACGAATACAACTTTGTGGCCCCTTGTGTGAAATTTCTTGCGTGAACTTTGTGTTTTCAAAGCCTTGCGCCTTAAACCGTTAATACGATTTCTTTAATACGGAAAGTTGGTAGAGACTCCTTTGTTTTTAGGGCGTTCTTCTGATAATGAACAATGATTCATTATTAATTATGAATCCCCTTTCTCCTCAGTCTCCGCGTCCGCAGCGCCTTTCAAGTATGTCGGCAAATTCAATCCCGCCATGTTGAACAAATCATTCAAAGGTGGAACGGTCTTCATCATGCCCGCAACAAAATTGGCGGTGGAGGTATTGCCATCTGTTCCATTGCCGGAATCCCACACGGTGATTTTATCGATCTTGATATTCTTCACTGCTTCTACTTGCGTGCGAACAAGCTCCGGAAGTTTTTCGATCAACAGTAATTGGAATGCTTTGTTTGGATCACCGCCCGCAGCTGCAACTACTTGCTTGTATCCTTCTGCTTGTTTGGTAAGAATCTCGAACAATCCTTTTGCCTCGGCTTCCATCTTCGCGTAAATCGCATCGGCTTCTCCTTTTGCATTTTCGCGAATGGTTTCTGCAGCGGCTTGTGCTTCTATGATGGCGCGCTGTTTGGCAATTTCAGCCGGAACAACAATGTTCGCGATTTGTGTGGAGCGCTCTCTTTCGGAACGCGCAGTTTCTGCTTTTTGTTCGGCGAGATAAGACTCTTCCAACGCTTTCGCTGATTGTACTTTTTCTGATGCCAACGCAAGTCTCAACGCTTCTGCTTCTCTCTCTCTTCTGTTGGCTTCTGATTTTGCAATGGAAATTTTCGCTTCGTTTTCTCCGGAAATAGCAACGGCATTTGCCTCGGATGTCTTCACCCTGGTATCACGCGCTGCTTCTGCCTTACCGATGGTTTCATCGCGGATGGCTGTTGCAATACTGATCTCTCTGTCTTTCTGCGTTATCGCAATTTTCACGTCGCGGTCTCGGTGCGTTTCTGCAATCTGTGTGTCTTTCTCTCTGTCGGCCATGGCCTTTCCTGTCTCTCCAATCTTCTCTTGTTCGGCAACGCTGATCTTCGCTTCGTTGATCGCTTTTGCCGCAGCTTCTTTACCCAATGCTTCGATGTAGCCGGATTCATCTTTGATGTCGGTCACGTTCACGTTGATCAACTTCAAACCGATTTTTCTCAATTCGCTGTCTACGTTTTTCGAAATGTTGTCGAGAAATTTATCGCGATCGGAATTGATTTCTTCAATCGTCATCGTCGCAATCACCAAACGCAATTGTCCGAAAAGGATGTCTTTCGCAAGCTCCTGAATTTGTTCTGAAGACAAGCCCAACAATCTTTCCGCAGCAGTGTTCATGCTTTCTGCTTCGGTGGAAATAGCTATCGTGAAGCGACATGGAACATCCACGCGGATGTTTTGTCTACTGAGTGCATTGGTAAGATTTGCCTCAATGGAAAGCGGTTTCAAATCGAGGAACGCGAAGTCCTGAATGACGGGCCAGATAAACGCTCCACCACCATGAACACATTTCGCAGATGTGCCGCCGGTACGTCCGTAGATGACAAGTATTTTGTCGGAAGGACAACGCTTGTACCGAGATACAAGGGCCGAAATGGTGACGAATAAAACAATCGCCGCAACGGCAATTAAGACAATAGGGGACATGACCATAAGGTTAAATTTTGGATACTATTAAGATGTTTTCGTTTTCTATTCTTACCACTTTGACTGTGGCGCCTGTTGGAATTTTTTCTCCTTCGGTCATCGCTTCCAGTTCGTGAAATGCACCATTTACGCTGATCATTATTTTTCCTTTGCCGGATTTATTTTCCGGAATGGATAGATACACTTCAGCGGATTTATTCAGCGTATTGGCATACTTGAATGAGTTGTCTTCGGCGAGTTTTTGCACTTGCCTTATAATCAAAAAGAAGACATACACGAACAACATTCCGATGATGAGCGACAAGGTGATAAGCACTGCATGATTTGCAATGCTTGCGTAAAATGAGATACCGGTCCAACTGAAACCAAGTAAAAAATTGATGAGGTTTCTCAGTGAAAAAAGTTGGAATGGCGCATCACCGCCGCTCATATCACCATCGAAATCTGCTTCCACACCATCCATAGAATCAGAGCCCGTGAAGGTCATGATGGATTGAATGATGAAGATGATACTCGAGGGTATGGCAATAAACCAAAAGGCTTTTAGAAGAGGTTCGAGGTTATTAAGGAGGTCCATTGTCGGCAATTTTCAGTGACGAATATAGGAAACGGATGAGGCTAGTTTGGATTTTTTGCCACGAAGGCACGGTGACACGAAGATTTTATGAGTTGGTGATTGAGAGATTTGGTGAGGCGATAGGTTGTTTGTGAGTGATGAACGTTTAGATGCAATTTTCAATTTGCAACGTACAATGTTTGTTTCAAACTTTCAATACTTCTTCAAAAAAGCCTCAACATCTTCCGTCCAGTCTTTTTTGTGTTTGTTAGTGTAGAATTCATGTCCTGATTGCGGATATACTTTCAACTGTCTTGGTCCTTTGAGATTGGCATAGATATCATCAATTTCTTTGCGACTTACATTATCATCTTTTGCTCCATACATCAATAACGTGGGACAAGAAATCTGATTGGCGAAGTCGATGGGATTAAGTCCGAACGCCCAGAAGCCATTTTCAATTCCTCCCCAGAATGTGAGCAAGCCTGCAACTATAAACGTCGGCGTACCCATTGCTTGAAAGCGGGCACAAACGGTTTTATAAAGCGTGCCATAGGGACACTCTACCATAATGCCGGCCGGCTGAAGATGAAAATCACTGATGGCTTTCATAATAGCTACGGCACCCATTGAGTTTCCGTGTAGATATATTTTCTTTTCACCATTACTCGAAATGTGATCATAACACGTCTTTACTTGCTCAGCTTCTTTGTGTCCAATGGTGGTTTGATTTCCTTCTGATCCACCACTGCCCATGAAGTCGACCAGCAAGGTGTTGTATCCCATTTTGCGAAAGATTTCCGCTTTGCCGAGTTGCGAAGATTTCCGCCCGCCATAACCGTGAAATAGAATGATCGTTCCTTTGGAATTCGCTACCGGAATGCTCCAGCATTCAATTCTCTTATTGCTGTTGAGTTGAATTGTTTCATATGCAACATTGGGTGTATTATCATTGCTTGGCCGCGGATGCTTTACTCCAAATAATAGTGCTTGAATTTTTGCACTGGTGCCTAATATTTGATAACGATTGAATTTTGCACCTGAATCTTCTGAAAAGTGTGTGAAGCGGTACGCATGGAACACGGTAACAACATTGATCAAAATGAAGCCGACTAATAATGTGCGCATAATTCTGCGCAACCATTTTTTTCGTCGTGTCAATTTTTTAACCGCGTTTCGATCATTATTCATTCCTATTGATTTGTCGATTTGCACTTTTCCTATTCAGTTTATTTGGTATTTCACGGATGCGAAAATTCGCACGTACACGAATTTTTCAAGGTTAAATGAATGCGCAAATGATGCTGTCAGTAGGCGCAATGATCCGAAAAATTGCGGGGGGCCGTAATGATTAATCGTTCAATGTCAACGGTGGACCAACGATTTCCATTTCATTGTCAGAAAATATTTTTTGAATTTCTTCCTTCGATGGTTCATGATCCAGTGCAGCCATTTCAACAAAAAAGTTTTCGAGCTTTCCTGCAGGTTGAACAATTACCGTCATTTTTCCCGACTCAGAAACTTGTGTCCATGCGTGCGGAACATTGCGCGGAAGGAAAATGCTTTCTCCTTTTGATAAGGAGAATCTTTCATCACCCACTTTGAAGACGTAAGAACCTTCAATCACTTGAAAAATTTCATCTTGTGTCAAGTGAACATGTTGCGGTGTTCCCTTGCCCTGTGTTAATGATGTTTGTTCGAAGATGGCCAGCGCTCCATCTGTATCATTGCCGGAAACTTTGACGTCGAGAATATTTACATTGACACCTTTCAATTGAATATGTCCATGAATTCTGCCTTCGCCTGCATTCACCTTGAATCCTTTTTCCGATCTCGTTGTGACGAACGATTTGAATTTAACAAATGCAAGCATGGGAGAAATAGCAAGAGCGCTGAGGAGGAACTTTTTGCGGTTCATGTATTTGAGCATTTGAATACGAATGTAGTTGTCAATGGCGGGAATTCATTTTTTTGCCACGAAGTCACGAGGGCTCTAAACAACACAAAGTTTTTTTTCTGCGAATCTCTGCATCTCTGTTTACTCTGCGTCCAAAAATAAACCGCAGTCCTACTTCATTTCAATTGGATTTATTCACGGCCGGTTTCACCTTCGTTCCTATCAACGTAATGGCATTCATCAATTGTGCATGCGTGAGTCCCGCGTCCATCTGAAAGGTGAATCGGGAAATTCCTCCGAGTGAT
>JAYTOA010000032.1:0-15049 GCA_043748015.1 Flavobacteriales bacterium | reverse complement strand
ACTTCATCCCGAACGACAAATTTGAATGGAAAGAACTTTCATCTCTCTAGGTTATTTATTTATCACACGCCTCGTGGCGCACCAGATTTTCGCAGATTTTTAGATTCCATGATGCCTCGCGGTTGTTGTGAACATATACAAATTAATTTCACAATCGGATGAACGTGTTACTTCGCATTGGCCTGTATTTGTTTGTATAAGTTAAGAGTGACGCTTAGGGGATATACATTGCAAATGATTTTGCACCTTAGAATTCTACATTCAATGAATGTTCAATCTTGAAGTAGCACCATCAAACGTTGGGGATCGGCCTTAGAGAAAATACGTAGCAATCCTGGCGCCTCAGGGCTACAGACAAATCCCTGTTTGACGACTGATTTCAAGTATTTTCTCTACAGCCTTGAATTTTTTGGTTCTTTTTTTTCAAGAAAAAAAGAACGTAAAGTAGTTCATTCACTTAAACAGAGACGGCTTTGCGAAGTAACCCGTTAATCCGAAAAATGAAATACACAAGCTGACTCAATCCGCAAGACCGAGTTTGCTATGAAGTAATTCCTTGTAAGTCCTACCCACAGGAATCATCACTCCTTGGACAGAAACTTCCGTTGGAAACACGCCTTCCACTTTGTCTGTATTGACAGCATATCCGCGATGCACGCGAAAGAAAATTCGCGGATCCAGCTGCTCAATAAAATCGTCGAGACTACTTCTCACGAGAATTTTTTTTCCTGTTGAAAGATGCAACGCCACATAATTGGCTTCGCTTTGCAAATACCACAGATGGCTGAAATAAACTTTCCTAAATGCGTGTCCGTCCTTCACGAATACCCAGTCCTTTATGTTGTTCGGCAACAACTTGTAGGAAGAACTTATTTCCGGCTGAGTATCCCTTATTTGGTTGAAATTACTGAATGCAATTTCAATTGCGGAGAACAACTGATCCTTCGTAACGGGCTTCGCGAGGTATGCCAAAGGCATGACTTTTTTTGCGCGCTCCAAAGTAGCGGAGTCAAAATTTGCAGTCAGAAAAATGAAAGGAATACCGAATTTTTTACTAACTGTTTCGGCCAGATCAATTCCATCCATCTGACCTGATAATACAATGTCCAACAGTAATAAATCAGGTTTTGATAGTTCGATCATTTCGATTGCTTCACTGAATCGCGTAGCGTTATCAGGAACTTCATAGCCAATCGACTGTAGCATTTCAGTGATGGCTCCGGCGATGATCATATCATCCTCAACTATTCCAATGATCAGTTTCTCCATGTTTAAGATTAGCTTATTTTATTCCTGGTAGCCATATCCAAGAAATTTAATTCGAAATTACTACCATTCTCGTATTTATATTCAATATTTCCATGCAACTGTCGGCTGAGTTGACGGATTAATTTTAATCCGAGAGAGTTCGATTTATTAAAATCAAAACTTTCAGGAATACCTACACCATCGTCTTGATACTTGAAATAATAGTGTCCGACCGCAGTCGATCTCAACTCGATAGTGATCGCGCCCCGTGATTTTCCTCTAAATGCATACTTATATGAATTGGTCAATAATTCATTGATGATAAGCCCC
Organism: Flavobacteriales bacterium; assembly: GCA_043748015.1. Taxonomy (GTDB): domain Bacteria; phylum Bacteroidota; class Bacteroidia; order Flavobacteriales_D; family Sanyastnellaceae; genus JAIBBG01. Next base: position 13,471 of record JAYTOA010000032.1, on the reverse strand, counting down.
AACGGTATAGCAGAATCAATATCCAGATACAACATCGGAACGAGATTCGTCACTTCCACCTCGCAATATTCCACCTGAAAAACATGCCTAACGTGCTTGATAAGTTCCTTCAGGAAACTGCCAATCTCTACTCCTTTGAGATCGTCATGCTGATAAAGATTTTGATGAATGAATGCGATTGAAAGCACTCGATTCTGACCTTCAGTAATGGCATCCTTCACATTTTTGTCCTCAGTTCTTGCCGCTTGCATCTCCAGTAAAGATGAAATAACCTGTAGATTATTTTTTACACGATGGTGGATTTCCTTTAAAAGCAATTCGCGCTGGGCCACCATATCTTGAAGCTGTTCGGTGCGCTTCTTCACCGTGTTCTCCAACATACGCACGGTGTGTCGTTTATCTCTTTTTAAAATCAAGTGACGACTACTAAAGGAGATAAAAATGAGTAAGAAAGAAATAACTGCGATGGCAACTGCTCCGCGCATACCGTGAAAAAAATTCGCCCGAATCTGCATCTGTATTCTGTATACTTCGGTCATTTCTCCATTCGGATTTCTCATGGCGACAACAACAAAATATCTTCCTTCAGGAAACATACCTGACCGAATAGGCCCGTTATCAAATCGATACCAGGTCAAATCATAATCCTCTACTCTGAAGAATAAATCGACAAGCTGTTTCTCACTTGCATCAAGTTCGATTTGAAAATAAAGATCTCCTCGTTTAACGACAATATTACTCTGCTTCAGGGCAGTGGACGTTTCATCTATTACTTTGTGAGTTTGTTGATCATATCGACGGAACGAAACAAGCTGATAAGTCACCGAATGAGTGCTTACCGGAAGATCTTTAGATTGAGAAAATGCTTCCTGTTGTGCACCGATAGCAAATGAAAAAATGACACATAGCATGAACCATTTTGTTCTCATCAAAACAATCAAAAGATTTTGCGTACCCAATCTACTTTGCTCCATTTTGTGATCGTATTGGTAGTTACTCTTATGCAAAGTACCAAAAAACCGAAAGACCTTTAGAAAAATCTGAAAGTCTTTCGGCATTGAAGAACGGTATGAATTGACAGCAATATTATAGTTTGGACTGATGTATTACAATCAATAGATTCTTCGCTGAATCGGTTGAAACAAATGGTACACTATCATTGCTATCCAATGTATTGTTGGTATAACCTTCCGGTCTATTCACATCCAATCTTACATTCAATGGATCGCCGAGACCGTCACTATCGCTATCCCGAAACCAAATTTTCAACTTTTCACTCAAGAGTGCGCGAGGAACATCAGCGTTATAACGAACGACCTCATTAAAACTCAAGTTAATTCCTAAGAATTTCAGATCAGCAAAACAAACCTGAGGCATCGTTGCAGAAACTTCTTTTTGATGGATATAGGATTGGCAAAATTCGCTCTGTTGACTGCATGCGCATATGTTCACGTTCTCGAAAGAAGTCACGGGTTGTTGCTGAGAACTTTGAGCATTGGATGTAAGTGATAATAATGCGATGATCAATGCGATCAATCCTGCGATTCGGGTGTGATTATTTGTTTTCATCTTCCCTAATATTAGTTGTCCTTGCTGACCTCCCTCTTGGCCCCTCTCTTCACAATTGAAGAGAGGGTAAGAGCGGATTGGTTAAGGGTTAGTAATAGCTTTTGGTTAAGTTTCTAGTGACAGAGGCCAGTTTAGTTTCTTTCTCTTTTCACGATTCAAAGATTCACTGGTTGGAATGGCCAATGCAAAAAAATGGGATGAACAACGCAGTGCTGTAGATGGATGAACGTTCCTTGGAAGAAGACAATTGAAATGGCGTCTTGATTGCTTTTCTTTGTACTATGAGTCATCGAATACATTTATCCAGGGACAAAAAACTCCACATAATCATTCGGGATCAGGATGCCTTTGAGCTAGAAAAGAAGAAAAATATCCATCTTCACTTATGTGCTTCGATCATCAGTCAACAGCTAAGTACAAAAGTTGCGGCAGTCATTTATGCGCGCTTTCTGAATCTATTCAAAACAAAAACGCCGACTGCAAAATCGATACTTGAAATACCATTTGATGAGCTAAGAGCAATTGGACTGAGTAATTCAAAAACACACTACATCAGAAACGTTTGTGCATTTTTCATTCACGAAAAAATGACAGATGCTGCCTTACACAAAATGTCTAACGATGAAGTGATGGACAAGTTGATTCAAATCAAAGGTGTCGGAAAATGGACTATAGAAATGCTGTTGATGTTCACGCTCGGATGTGAAGACGTGTTCGCTGTGGATGATCTTGGGATTCAAAAAGCGATGACACACTTGTATAAATTGGACTTCGATGACAAGAAAAAATTGAAAGAAGACATGCTAAAAATCAGCAGCAAATGGTCACCATTTAGAACTTATGCTTGTCTCTATTTGTGGGGTTGGAAGGATAAGAAGTAAACAATGGAACAGGCAGGTTTACGATCAATTGAACCTAAAAAAAAACCTGGTGTGGTCTTCAAAAATTAAATACATTAGCTAAGCCTTTCGGGCACACAAAAACCTTGGTATTCATCACTTCAAATTTCCTGAGGGAAAAAATCGAACCGATGACATATAATAATTCTAAAATCCACACGAATGAAAACAATCGCCGCAGTTACAATGTTGGTCTTTGCGCAAACATTCATATTTGCTCAATGGACTCTTGATCCGGAAAATCCTACCATCGTAAGTAATGCTGCATGCTTCCAAAGCGATGTTCAGCAAATCCAGGATGGTGATGGAGGAACTTACATCTTCTGGAGCGACTCTCGATCCGGTTGTAGTGGATCAACTTCAAATGACATCTATGGACAGCATTATGATCAGGATGGATTTGCCTTATGGGAAGAGGGTGGTAGAGAAATATTGAACTATACGACATCGATAAATATTTTTCAAGTGGCACAAAATCCGACCAATGGGGAATTAATCATCGGAAGTTCAACATCCGAATCAGGTGCTCTCGATTCGCTTCGATTTCGAAAAATAGACGTACAAGGATCGCCGGTTTGGTCGCAGGATTTATTAGCCATGACATCAGCTGGATGTCAAGGCACGTTTATTATTTACATCACAAATTTGTCTTTCATCTATGACGGTTCAGGTTATGCCGCCGCTGTAACTACCACGTATTGTGGTGGTAGCAATGGAAACCGCATCGTGAGATTTAACGGTGAGGGCACTCTTACAGGTCCTTATGACGGCGAACCGGAAGGCAATCAAAATTATCTTGGAAGCCCCGGGATTGATCGCACCTTTGATTCTACACAAGACGTTTATTTGTTTTACTCCAATGGAAACGGTTCCGGAGCACATGCAAGCTGCATGCGTATAGACGCTGTGGGCGACACTGTTTGGGGACCATTAGATGTATTGGAAGGAACCAATGGTTTGAATTATCAATTGGATTGCCTGAGCGATGAGAATGGAATCGCCATCATGTTTGTTTCGAACGGAACAAGCGGCACAACAGATTTATTCATGAGAAAATTGAATGCCAATGGCACGTGGGCCTGGAATGGAGATATAACCATCGTTTGCGGCGCAGCTGGTTCTCAAGGTCAGTTTCACGTCGTCCAGGACAATACATACTATTACGTTTGCTGGGCTGACGGAAGGCCAGGTGTAATTGGCAATGCAGCCATTTATGCTCAAAAGATCAATAAGGCAACCGGTGCTACTGAATGGACAACCGATGGCGTTGAAGTTCTAGATCAAAACACCTACATCCCATACCCTGCGTGTGTTGTGACAACAGATGGCAGTTTATTCGTAACCAATGAATCTACAGTTGCAGGATTCAATGTTCTGAAATTAAATCCTGATGGTTCTCCAACCTGGACATCCTCTGTAGAAATGGCCAATTCACAATTAAGCCCGTTCTATGACGATTATGAAATGCTGATCACAGGCGAAAATGTTGTTGTAGCCTGGGCTAATAGCAATCCATCAGGAGGTGCAGACAATATTTATATAGCAAGAGCTGCTTCGAGCAATGCGACAACATACATCACTGAGAATGTTGAAGCTTGTGATAGCTACATTGCATATGGACAAACGTTTGATCAAAGCGGCGTTTACGAAATCAATTTACCGGGCGACACTATCGTAACATTGACAATCAATATTTCGACTGTCGATTTGACATTCACAGTAAATGGTAGTTTGATGACAGCAACCGGAGGTGATCAAACCTATCAATGGTTCGATTGTGACAATGACGAATTTGTTGGGAATGGATCATCGTACACAGTGACACAAACCGGATATTATTCTCTTGTAGTAAATGCACCATGTGTCGGCACATCCGAATGCGTGCAGGTGATTGTGGACGATGTCGAATCAATATCTGAAATCGATGAAATCAATCTATTTCCGAATCCCGGTACTGGCACATTTACAATAAACAATTCAATACCATTTAAAAACGCCGAACTATACCTATATAATTCTATCGGCATTTTGGTAAAAAAAGTTACGCAGCTCAACGGCTCAACTATTTGGAGTGACAACTCCGACTTGTCTCCAGGGGTTTATCAGATCGTTGTGAATCAAGGTGAACAATCTCAACGAATTACTTGGTTGAATCAACGATAAGTAAGGATTCAGGAATTAGAGGTTAGAATCTGGGGTGGTCGAATGTGATAGGTGGCACTTCGCGACTAAAATCACGGAGAAGGAAAAACAGGATTGTCAGATAACAAGTTGACAGGATGCCGAAATGTGCTATAGAACACTTTGCGCCACACAACGCCAATCGTAAGTGCAATGGAGGGTAAATCAACCATTCTCCAACTCAAAAAATCTTCAAATAAAAAAAGCTGCCCTACTGGACAGCTTTTCTGTTTATAAAAATCGCTTTCGATTAATTGTATCTTCCAATGTCGCGCAAGTGAACTACGTGAGAACGCACAGCTTGCAAAACAGTTTTGTGTTCATTGTACTGAATACCGAATTGTGCGCAAGTATCTCTTACGATCTTGCTCAATTCAGGATAGTGAACGTGAGAAATTCTTGGGAACAAGTGATGTTCCACTTGATGATTCAATCCACCTGTGAACCAATGAACAAAGCTGCTACCTGTAGCGAAATTACTTGTTGTGTTGATCTGGTGCACAGCCCATTCCACGTCTACTTTACCGTCAGTTGTGGATACGTCAACAAAATCAGCCTCTTCAACCACGTGAGCAAGCTGGAAAACAATTGCAATCACAGTTCCGCAAGCGCAAGTCAAGATGAAGAATCCGACAATTGTTGGAACCACTCCCACCATCATCATTGGTAGAACGATGAAAGTGAAGAAGTATGTCAGTTTGGTTGCCCAGAAACTTACATGATCCCAGAATCCAAATTTTTTGATTTTGATATCACCTACTTTTCCTGTGAAGTATTTCAAAAAGTCGAAATAGAACACCCAGAAAACATAATTCAATGCATAGAAAATGAAAGCGTAGATGTGCTGAAAGCGATGAATCCAGCGGCGCTTCTGATTGAGGCTGATGCGCATCACCGGTTGAATATCGATATCGTCATCGAGTCCGTCAATATTGGTGAAACTGTGATGGATCATGTTGTGCTTTGTCTTCCACAAATGCACATCACCACCCATTACATTCAATGAGTATCCCATTACATTATTTATCCATTTATGCTGTGAAAAACTGCCATGCGCACTATCGTGCATCACATTGAATCCGATACCTGCAAGTGTTAGACCCAGAGCTATACAAAGCCCAATACTGGCCAATGTGCCCGGTGTAAAGAAAACCAACCAAACATATAGACCCACCAGCGAAGTGAGCAAAATGCCCGTCTTCAAATATATTTTCCAGTTACCCCAGCGATTGAGGTTGTTGGTTTCAAAATAAGCGTCAACACGCTTTTTTAGCTCATCAAAGAAGGGATGCTCCTTGGTATTGAAAGTTGCAAATGCCATGTGAAAAGTACTTTACAGGGTTAGGATCAAAAGAATCCGGGCGCAAGATACGCATTCCAATCTTTCTCGATCGCCAATATGAGCCAAATGAGCACAGCACGGTGTTGATAGTTCCCATGTTAGTTACAACAGAAGCCTCACGACTTTTATCTAATCTATGACCAATCTCGCCGAATCATTTCCAACCTGTAGTTGATAAATTCCCGAAGCCCAACTAGAACAATCGACTCTCATTCTAGATCCATTCAACCTATATGTGTCACCCATTTGTTGACCAAAGGCATTGACGACACGCAATGTTTTTCCCGACATGTTTACATCACATGAAATCCAAAATTCATTTTGAGCAGGATTTGGATAGATGGAAAACAATGACACCACATTTTCCTGTAATCCAATGAAGACAACGGCTTGCTGATTGCTTGTCGCGGTGCAGCCATTTACATCCGTGATCATCACGCTATAATTACCTGTTTCAGCGATGAGAAAAGTCTGTTCATTGGCACCGACAATTTCACTTCCGTTCAGATACCATTGATACGAGATCGCATCAACAGCGGAAAGTAAATTTCCAACTGAGCTAAAATCAGAAAGTGCTATTTCAGCAATCAATTCGAATGATTCAGAAAAACTGCAAAGCGCATTAGAAGCATTCATCGCCATGCTTCCATTTTCGTTTAACACAAAAACAAAATCGCTATTGCCTACCAGCTCATCGTTAAATGTCCACGTCAAATTCTCTATCCAGATTGCACTATTAGAAAGAGCGATTTCTTCACCGCTGCAAACAGTCGTTTCACTCAACGTTGCTTGCTCGAGATCCGCGCAATTGTAAATCGTATTCACTTCCACATTCGTAAGAACTGGAGGATTGAAATCGAAGAAAATTTCCGCCGTGTTGTTGATCACCGTTTGAGGTGCAAGGCCTTCAATAGGAAGAATGCGGTAAGTGATGAAACCATGACTTTCTGCTTCGTTGTTCGTGGCATCGGGTAGATTTATACCATTGAACGTGAAAATAGCATTGTCGTTCTCATCAATGATTAAATCATATGGATGAGATGATGCAATCGGCTGAAGTGTGCTTCTTTGAAGCAAATCACTCAATTGATTTTCGATACGTACATCAATTGCCGGAGCATTGCCCAAGTTTTGAAACTGAATAGTGTATTCCAATTGATCTACATCGAGGATATAACCTTCATCCGTAAAACCAAAATTCTCAGTCATTTGATTCGGATCATAACTGCACCCAACGAGATATTGGCCATATTCATTGATATCGAATGATACATTTCCATTGACATCAATCAACTGCACATTCAGGGTATTGGTAACTTCTGATCCCAATGAGGCCAACGGAGCTGAAGAAACATTCACAACAATCTGCAAAACATCATTGGGAGCGAGACCAAAAAACTCCCAGGAAATTATATTTCCACTTACTGTAGTTGCCGCAGGCACGGAAGAAATAAAGGTGTGGACAGGATCTAAAGTGTAGGTAATGATCCCATCAGCCACCAATCCATCTGTATTCATGACATTAATATAATGGTTCACTGAAGGGCCATCGCATACTCCTGACCATGAAAACAAATAAGCATCTACTGCAGAGGTTGGCGTGCCATCAACGACGAATGGCACATCAATGGTCATATCAGCAGAGACATCAGCTAGAGTGACATTGAGGGGCATCGCTATCCCAAGGTTATATGCGCCGAAATTGTCGATCACATTCACTTCGTAATTATTAGGAACCAAGTTAGCATCTATTTCGCCTGATTGAGTAAAATAGGAATTGATATCATCATTGCTTGCAATGATTTCAGCACTAAAATTATTATAGGAGTTTTCTCCACTATCAAATACTCCATTTGCGTTGTCATCCAAATACCCGTTTATCTGAAGTGTCGCAAAATTGTCGATAGTGTTATCAATGGGGACAACATAAATGTGTCCTTCGGCAATGATTACAAGGTCCTGATCTCCATCATTGTCATAATCCATTCTAGACATTGCAGTGACGTCATAAGGAATTCCCGGATCAAAAACAGAGTAATTAAGAACAAGATCGGTGGCGGCAGTATTCCAGAGGTCGTCTTGTTCGAAAATGACAAGTTCACCCGAGATAGTGGGAACGACTATATCGCAGTCCGTATCAGCATCGATATCAAGAGCAGCTAATCCCGGCGCAGCATCAATGACAGGATTGAAAGATGGTGACACCGTCCATAAAAAATCTGGATCCGACACCTCGAGATATCCAATGTTTGGATCAATGCCAACTAAATTATTCTGGCCATCACCTTGCATATCCGCTATGTCCCAACTATAGCTATACAAGTAGTTGTATGAGCCTGGAGCATTAGGATCATTGCCAAATACACCCGCACCTAATGCAAGGTGCACCATCATCTCATTGCCATCTCCAACAAAACGTTGAAAAATCACATCATTCCATCCATCGTTGTTATAATCCATGATGATCAAGTCAGATATCTCATCTGGGCAACCACAAGCACCAACAGAATTCAAAGACATGTCTAAAAGCACCGGGGCATTAAATATCCCTGACTCATAGTCGATCATATAGATATTTTCCCAATTATTGTATGAATCCAGATCTCCAAGCGTTCCATTATACAGCGCCACGATTTCATTGTCGCCGTCAGAATTCACATCCCCAATGGCAACACGACTAAACCAAAAATCCCATACATTAGGTGCATCATAAGCTGGCAATTCAAACACGAGTTCATCTACGCCAAAAGAAAAATTGCCCAGATTTTCCCTGTAGAAAATTTTATATGAAGTAGCGCTTCCGTTAAACTGCCCGGCATAAACAAAATCCAACAATCCATCGCCACTCAAATCACCAAATGTCCAATATTGTGGTGCGTTAAGGGCGATTAGTGTGTGATTGACAAAGTTATTGGTGCCCACATTTTCACTTAAGGTAAAATTCTGTGCTACTAAAGTGCCGGTGTAAAAATTCCAATACCAGTCTCCGCTGTCACCGCCGGTTGAGCCATCAGTTGAAAGCACATCCATATCACCATCGTTGTCGAAGTCCATGGGATGCACACTAGAATATGCAGGGCCATTGTTGCTTATTTCAACGGCGTTTCCAAATTGCGAATAGGAGGTTAGAGCATAAAAGGCGTAGGCTGTAATGAGTAAAATTTTTTTCACGGTTTAGTATAATTAATATGATTACTGAACAACTATTAAACGTGACTTTGTCCCAACTGCCAAATAATAGCAACCGCGACTCAACTGCGAACAATCAATTCGTATCCATTCGGATTTTATCGCTCCCATCGCTATAACAACTTCACCAAGGGCATTTGTAACTTTCACATCCTCACCAATCAATTCCGAAGGCACCTGCAAGTTAACAAAATCTAATACGGGATTTGGGAAAACCCGAAGCTCCCCTTTGAAGACATTATTTAATCCGGTGTATGTTGCATTCATCGGCTCACTCACACCATCACATCCATTCTCATCCACCACCATTACACTATAATTTCCTGTTTCAGTAATCTCATAATTCTGTTGTGTAGCGCCTGAAATTTCATTGCCATCCAAATACCATTGATAGCTTGTAGCATCATTTGCCGTCAGCATATTTCCATTAGAAACAAAACTTGCTTCAGCTGTGTTTGCAATAAGTTCAAAATTCTGTGTGTAATCGCAAAGTGCATTTGATGCTTGCATGGTGAGTGTTCCGCTTTCGTCTACCGAGTGCGTGTAATTTCCTGTTCCGACATCATTTCCATTAAAACTCCAAGATAGGTTTTCAATCCATATTGCGTTATTGCCGCAAGATATTTCTTCGCCTGAGCAAACAGAAGTTTCACTAACTGCGCCTTGTTGCAGATCTATGCAGTCGTAAATGGTGTTGATTTCGGTGTTAGTGATGATAGCAGGATTGAAATCAAAATAAATTTCAGCGGTATTGTTGATGACAGTTCCGGCTGCAAGCCCTGTAACAGGGAGAATGCGATAGGTGATAAAGCCATGACTTTCTGCTTCGTTGTTCGTTGAGTCCGGCAAATTGATGTTATTCAAAGTAAAAACGGCTTTTGCATTTTCATCGATCATCAATTCAAAATTGTGCGACCATGCGATGGGCTGCAAAGAAGTTCGTTGCAATAGTTCACTCAGTTGATTTTCGATTCTCACATTCTGTGCAGGAGCATTTCCCGTGTTTTGAAAACGAATGGTGTATTCAAGTTGATCACCGTCGAGGATATAACCGGCATCGGTGTGGCCGTTGTTTTCGGTAATGTCGTTGGGGTCGTAGGAGCATGTGATGATCTCTTCAATATCAAGCGAGTCAGAAAAAACGAGCTGTTCTTGGAAATATTCGTAAATAAAAATTTGCTGATTTAAAATCAATCCGAGTGAATCAATTCCCGGATAAGTAAAAGTCATCGCAATTGGAACATTTGATTGATAGGATATCGAATCAATCTCCCAAACAACGATGTTATTTATTAGGCTGGTGTATGCCGGAGTAGCATCGAACAAAGCACAATTCGAGTCGATATTCATGGTAACGACTATGTTGCCTCTCACATTTCCTTCATTGAACAAACTCAATGAAGAATGAACAGTGTCGGCACATAGCGCATTGAAATGTTGAAAGGAACTTTGAATTCCGCCCACTACGCCATTCGGTTTCAATCCGAACTCCATCGCAAAAATCTGAGATTGATTAGTCACAAGAATCGTATCCGACGAGTAATCTGAAAGAATCCAGTTCGAAGATGGAGTCAAGCAGTTTACAAAATACTCTCCCTCACTTTTTGCAACAGCAATCGATCCATTGCCATTGGTATAATAAGTCTGTTGAGGTGGTTGAATTGAGATCGGAACACCGGACAATATCGGCTCGTTGTCATTGACGCCATTCTCGTTTTCATCGACATAAACTGAGACCTGAATACTGCTGATTGCTTGGCCGTTGCTTCGGGCGAGCATTACTCCGACAGAGTTTATCCAAACCAAATCTCGATCAGTATCATTATCCATATCTACCTGGGATATTTCGTCATTCATATATGATCCGCTCATTATATAAGTGCCATAGTTTAAAAAATTGCCATGTGTATCGTTCATTAAAAGTGTAAGGTTCCCATCCGGTGGCCAGCCCAACATAATGTCGTCATAACTATCGTTGTTCATATCTAAGAACCTTCTCAACAGTGTAACACCCACCGCTAACGTGTCAGTAATCAAATTGTTGGATGAATCTATTTCTCCTATGATCAAAGACCAGCTATCATATGCTTCGAACAAGAACTCTAAGTTATTATCACCATCAATATTCGAAGACTTCAACTGTCCATACCATCCGACACTAATTGGGTAACTCAACATAGAAAAATTACCTTGTCCATCACCAACATAGAACTTGAAGCCATTGAAATCCTGCACTAGATCTTGGAATCCGTCATGATTAAAGTCACCAACAAGCAAGGCTGTAAATGTATTTGTATAGCCACCGGTGATAATTGGGGACCCAAGAATCGGCTCACCGCCTTCAAATAAACCAAATTCATTATTCAAAAAATAAGATTCATTTTGAATTGACATATTTGGCCAGTTACCCAAAGCAAAGTTTCTCACAAGAAAAATATCCGGATAAATACCATTTGAAAAGTTTTCTATTGCGAAGCGAACAATTACTTCAAATCCATTCGTTAAATCAAGAACACTATTTAAAAGAATCATCTCAGTTCCAAAAATGTTGTTCCCTAAATTTTCTTGAAACCATAAGCTACCATCTTTTTTACTATAGAAGAAATCCAAATCAGAGTCGAGATCAAAATCCGCCAATTCAAACCTTCTCATATTTGAAGACACAGCAATCAATGTTGGATTGAAAAAATAATTTCCCTCGGAATTTCGCATTAGAAATAGTTGATTTTCTGTTAAAAAAACTATGTCTGGAAAAGTGTCATCAGTAAAATTCAAAACCTTGTAATCCAAATAATTCGCCTCAATTAATTGAGAAATGTTGGGTGAACCAAAAACCATCACCCCCTCATTTATTAAGTACACCTCATTATTAGAATAGTCAAGAGTGGATATATCAATCAAGCCATCGCCATTTAAATCAAGCGCCATAGGAATTGAATTGTGCTTCATGATAAAATTCGGAATTGCTTCAATAATTTCGAAGAGTCCTGTATCATTTCTATAAAGAAAAATCGAGTCGTGTGAGTATTGTAAGAAATCCAAATCTGAATCGTTATCAAGATCAAAAAAATCTCCAGCGTTACTTTCTTGACCAAAACCAGTTTCAAACGCACCAGCAGAAATACCAAAAGTTCCATCCCCATTACCCAAGTACATTTTGATGTTTAACGGTCCATAATCACTATTCCTTGCTACTATGTCTTCGACACCATCAGAATTCATGTCCTTAAAAAACAATTCCGGTCCAGCTGGCATGTCTAAATCCGCATGAACATTTATGATCCAACCATTTGGATCGTACTCTAAAACATATAGCGTGTTTTGGAAATTAGTAAAAGCTATTTCAGTATAACCGTCCGCATCAGAATCTCCGGTTGCGTACTTTTGACCATACCAATTCATACTGGAAATAACCGTATTGACAACAGGGAAATTACCACTTCCATCATTAAAATAAATCCCATTGTCATAAGCTATGTCAGTATAACCATCTGCATTGAAATCTTCAGACACCACGATGATACCAAGAGGAATTATCACGCCGTTGGCACTGAAGTTTCCAGCACCATCGTTAAATAACAAAGCATGTGTATCACTGTTATTGCCATACCCTCTGAACATAACGTCCAGATATCCATCGTTGTTATAGTCTTTGACAAACTGAATATCCCCTGCGGCCAAAATCTGTGACGCACTGAAATTGTTATATCCAAAATTTAGCAGACATCTATTGCTCAAAATGATATCAAGCAACCCATTGTTGTCAATATCTAAAAGAGCTATTACATGGTTGAAACTTGCCGCGATATTCAGCTCCGATGCGCCATTCGGCAATAAAATCGGTTCATTCAAACCAATTCCATTACCATAACGAATAGTTAGAACAACGTTTCCTATCACCACATCCTCCAAGCCATCATTATTCATGTCAGCAATCATCCTTGAATCTTCGGAATTATGATAATTGACGTGATCCAAATGCAAAAATTCGGTTTGATCAAACTGACCGAAAAGTTCTGTGCACGCCCCAAGTGAGGCAAAGAATAAAAGTTTTTTCAGCATTATCTTTCTATGTTATGGTTTAATGCTATTGTTTAGATATCAAATAAGCTTCATCTCAATCTTCAAATATTAGCAGAATATCTGAGGGCTGCTCATTTCCAACGTCAGTCGTTATCGACATAAGTGTGTTAGTGGGATTCGTAATGGCAATGGCATCAGACAACTGTCCGAAAGATTTCACTATCGCAAGCAATAACGAAACAATGACAAGGCAAATTTTCATGCTCAC